>NZ_LSIS01000214.1:0-4787 GCF_001556365.1 Blastomonas sp. CCH1-A6
CCCCCGCCAAGTTCCCGAGCGAAGTCGAGGGACGTTGCGCATACGTCCCTCGACTACCCGGCTTAGCCGGGAAGTTTATCCCGAGCGACTGGCTCGCCAGCCTGCCGAGGGGCTCGGGACAAACGGAAATTTGCAGCGACCGAGCGGCGCGGAGCACCAGATTGTCATCGTCGCTATCGAGGCCATGCGCGAATGGCCCGCTGATCGTCAGAGACAGCCCACCATCCGCGCGAGCGTTCGCGCTCAGCACATCCCCGCGATCGACAAAGGCGAACAGGCTCTCGAGATCATGATAGCCATCCTCGCGCCGCCGCCGGACGTGCAGCGCGAGGTTGACCTTGGCATAGGCGGTTTCGGTCAGCACCGGGGCTTCCGTTCCTCAAATCCTCCCCTGCAAGGGGAGGAATTTCGAAGGTCACATGTTCGGGTAGTTCGGGCCGCCGCCACCTTCGGGCACCACCCAGTTGATGTTCTGGCTCATTTCCTTGATGTCGCAGGTCTTGCAGTGGACGCAGTTCTGCGCGTTGATCTGGAAGCGCGGGTTGCCCTCTTCCTGCCCGACCACCTCGTACACGCCCGCAGGGCAGTAGCGCTGCGCCGGCTCGTCATAGAGCGGCAGGTTGACCTGGATCGGGATGCTGGGGTCCTTGAGCTGCAAGTGGACCGGCTGGTCTTCCTCATGATTGGTGTTCGACAGGAACACCGACGACAGCCGGTCGAAGGTGATCACACCATCGGGCTTGGGATAATCGATCGGCTTGTAGAGATCGGCCCGGCCCATATGCTTGTAATCGGGGTCGTGCTTCATCGTGATCGGCAGGCCGATACCCAGCTGACGCATCCACATGTCGATGCCGCCGAGAACGGTGCCGATGGTGCCGCCGAACTTGTCGACACAAGGCTCGACATTTTGGACCTTCTTCAGTTCCTCCGCGATCCAGCTGGCGTTGAGATTTTCCTGATAATCCGAGAGCTCGTCCGACGTGCGATCGGCTTGGATCGCGCGGAACGCGGCTTCGGCAGCGAGCATGCCCGATTTCATCGCGGTATGGCTGCCCTTGATGCGCGGCACGTTGACGAAGCCAGCGCTGCACCCGATCAGCGCGCCGCCCGGGAAGGCGAGCTTGGGCACCGACTGCCAGCCGCCCTCGTTGATCGCGCGCGCGCCGTAGGACACGCGCTTGCCGCCTTCGAGGATCTTGCGGATTTCCGGGTGCGTCTTCCAGCGCTGGAATTCCTGGAAGGGCGATAGATGCGGGTTCTGATAAGACAGCGCGACCACGAAGCCCAATGCCACCTGGCCATTGGCCTGGTGATAGAGGAAACCGCCGCCCCAGGCGTCGTCGAGCGGCCAGCCCTGGGTATGGATCACGCGGCCCGGCACGTGCTTCTTGGGGTCGATGTCCCACAGTTCCTTGAGGCCGATGCCATAGACCTGCGGTTCGCAATTGGCCTCCAGATCGAACTGGCGCTTGAGGATCTTGGTGAGATGGCCGCGCGCGCCTTCGGCAAAGAAGGTGTAGCGGGCATGCAGTTCCAGACCCGGCGTATAGTCGGGCTTGTGCTCGCCATCCTTGCCGATGCCCATGTCGCCGGTAGCAACGCCCTTGATCGAGCCGTCCTCGTTGTACAGGATTTCCGCCGCAGCGAAGCCGGGGAAGATCTGGACTTCCAGCTCTTCGGCCTTTTCCGCCAGCCAGCGGCACAGATTGCCGAGACTGCCGGTATAGGTGCCCTTGTTGTGCATGAACGAGGGCGTCGCGATATGCGGGATCGCCATCTTCCTGGTCTTGGTCAGCACCCAGTGATGGTTCTCGGTCACCGGGGTGGCGGCCATCGGGCAATCCTGCTCGCGCCAGTCGGGAATCAGCTCGTCGAGCGCACGCGGATCGAACACCGCGCCGGACAGGATGTGCGCACCGACTTCCGAGCCTTTCTCGATGACGCACACCTCGATCTCGGCATCCGCTTCCGCTGCCAGTTGTTTGAGCCGGATCGCCGCAGCGAGGCCGGCAGGGCCCGCGCCGACAATCACGACGTCAAATGGCATGGATTCGCGTTCAGTCATCTCGTCTTCCCCGTTGCTCAGGATGGGGCCTGTGCCATAAGGCGATGGCATGCCCTCTCCCGTTCACTCCAATAGCGCCGCAGCGCGCAAGTCAACCCGCTTTGGGGCATCAACGTGCTGACACCGGTGAACGATCCACTGCGCGAGGCACAAAGCCTGGTCGACTGGTGGCAGCTGGCGGGAGTCGAATGGGACTTTGCCGATACACCCAACGACTGGCTGGCCGATGATGCGCCGCCGGTGCGTACAGCGCCGGCGCAGCGCCCCGCGCCTCAGCAAGCGCCGGTGGCTGGCTCGCGTGCGCCCGGCGCACCCGTTGCCAAGGCGCCCGCCGAACTCGTCCTGCCCGAGACGCTCGATGCCTTTGTAGCGGCATGGCGCAGCGGGTCGCTCGCGGCCGACGGCGGCGACGGCCGCCATATTGCGCCAGCGGGTCGGAAAGGTGCTAGGGTGATGATCCTTACCGGCGCGCCCGAACGTGACGATCAGGACACGGTGCTGTCAGGTCGCTCGGGCCGGCTGCTCGACATGATCGCGCGCGCGTGCGGCTTTGCGCCGGAGGATGTCTACCGTGCCTCGCTGTTCCCGCGGGTCGTTCTCGACAACCAGGCGGCGCTGCCGCATCTTGGTACCTGGACTCGCATCGCCCGGCATCACATCGGGCTCGCAGCCCCGGAAATGCTGGTGGTTGCAGGCGAAGACACCGCCAGGGCGCTGCTCAGCCACGACCCATCGCAAAAGCCAACCGATTTGCATTTTCTTAACCATGGTGACCGAACTGTCAAAACGGTGGTCACGCGCAAGCTCAGCCTGATGTTTCATCGCATCGCGCAAGAGAAAGGCATGGCGTGGCAGCAATGGCAGAAGCTGCTCGTGGAGTAAGACCTTGCTGAAGAAAGCGCTGATCATCGCCGGGGGTGCGGCCCTGATCTCCTGCCAGCCAGCCATGGCCGAAGAATCATCCTATAGCTATTTTTCCAGTCGCGTCGCCAAGACGCAGGTGCCCGATCTGCTCTCCTCGTCGGAGCGCGACTATTATTCGCAGGTGTTCGGCGCGATCAGGGGGCAGAACTGGGCCAAGGCGAGCGAACTGCTCGACAGCCGCGAAAAGGGCGTGCTGCACGATATCGCGCGGGCCGAGCTGTTCCTTGCCGCCAATTCGCCGCGTGTCGAGATGGGACCGCTGCTCAGCCTGCTCAATGCCGCACCAGACCTTCCGCATGCCGAACGTCTGGCGTCGCTTGCCACCAAGCGCGGTGCGACGATCCTGCCCGACCGCCCCCAGATGGTGCGCATGGCGAATTTCGGCGGGCTGACCCGGCGGGGCAAGCCACGCAGCGTTGCCGACGGCACGGTGCCACCCACGCTTGCCGCGACGATCCAGGAACGCATCGTCGCCGACGATCCCGCCGGTGCGGCAGCGGCGCTGGCCGATCAGGTCGATTTCCTCAGCCCTCAGGCGCGCACCGAACTGCAGCAGCGGGTCGCCTGGTCCTATTATCTCGAGAACCGCGATCAGGAAGCACTCGACATGGCGCGCGCCGCGACGCTGGGTTCGGGCGAGTGGCTGGGCGAGGCGCACTGGACCGCCGGGCTTGCAGCATGGCGCCTGGGCAACTGCGCCGCTGCGCTCCAGGGCTTCGAAGGCGCCGCCGCCAATGCCTGGAACGAGGAACAGCGCGCTGCCGGATATTACTGGGCCTCGCGCGCCGCGACGCGCTGCCGACGCCCCGATCTGGTCCAGGCCAATCTGCGTGCGGCCAGCCAATATGGCGAGACGCTCTATGGCGTGCTCGCGGCCGAGCAGCTGGGCCTTGCCGACAGCTCGGTTCGCGCGCCCGATTTCAGCACCAACGACTGGAAACTGCTCAAGGACCGACCCAATGTCCGCCGTGCCATCGCGCTGACGCAGATCGGCGAATCGACCTTGGCCGACCAGGTGTTGCGCCACGAAGCGCAGATTGCCGGCGACAGCGCGCACGATTGCCTGCTGCGTCTCGCGCGCGATCTTTCGATGCCGCAGACGCAGATGTGGCTCGCGCAGAACGGACCGCAGGGCAGCCGCCCGGACAGCTTCGCACGCTTCCCCTCGCCTCGCTGGGTGCCGGTGGAAGGCTGGCGCGTCGATCCGGCGCTGGTCTATGCACATACGCTGCAGGAATCGAACTTCCGCAGCGATGCGCGCAGCCCTGCCGATGCGCGCGGGCTTATGCAGGTTCGCCCCGGCACGGCGCAGGACATGGCGCGCGCGCGCGGCCAGTCGCTCGATGCCAGCGCGCTCTATCAGCCCGCCGTGAACCTCGAATATGGCCAGCGCTATCTCGAATTCCTCAACACCCGGCCCGAGACCCAAGGGCTGCTGCCCAAGATCATCGCCGCTTATAATGCCGGTCCGCTGCCGGTCAGCCGTTGGAACGAGAAGGTGCGGGATAATGGCGATCCGCTGCTGTTCATCGAATCGATCCCCTATTGGGAAACGCGCGCCTATGTGGGCATCATCCTGCGCAACTACTGGATGTACGAAAAGCAGGCTGGCGTGAACTCGAAGAGCGCGACGGGCCTGGCCCAGGGCATGTGGCCACGCTTTCCGCATGCCGGTGGAATCGAGCTTGTCCGGCTGGATACGGTGCAGCACAACTGAGCGATGGCCATCGACGAATCGCGGGCGTTCAAGCCCATCAACATCGCGCTTCTGACCATTTCGGACACGCGCACCGCT
>NZ_LSIS01000215.1:0-7341 GCF_001556365.1 Blastomonas sp. CCH1-A6
GAAACTGCCGCCCGAATATCTGCGGCTGCTGCTGGCGACGTTGGTGCTGCTGGTCGCGGCGCGGCTCGCGATCGGCCTCGGTTTTCGCCCGGCGGAAATCTACACGGTCGAGCTGCTCAAATGAGGCTGGCGCGGCTGATCGCCGCGTTTTTCGCGGCCTTGCTGCTCGGTGGGGCGAGCGAGCCGGTGCTGGTGCCCGAAGTCTCGCAGCGCGATATCCAGATCCAGTACGGCTTTACCGGCGCGGAATTGCTGCTGTTCGGCGCGATCGTCTATCCCGGCGGCACCCCGCCTGCACGCGACAGCGATATCGTCGTGATCCTCAAAGGTCCGCCGCAGTCGATCATCCTGCGCGAAAAGCAGCAGATTGCCGGCATATGGCTCAACGCTGCGAGCACCGAATTCCGTTCGGCGCCCGCCTATTATGCCGTCGCCTCCTCGCGCCCGATCGACAAGATCGTCGACAAGCGGACGGCCGCCATCTACGAATTCGGCCTCGACAATCTGCAGCTTTCGCCCGCCGGAACCATCGATCCGGCCGAACAGCGCCGGTTCCTCTCGGGGCTGGTCGATCTCAACCGGCGCGAGGGGCTCTACAAGCAGCAGGAAGGCAGCGTCGAAATCCTCGAAGGCGTGCTGTATCAGGCGCGGCTCTCGATCCCGGCCAGCGTGCCCACCGGCACTTATACGGCGGAAACCTTTCTCGTGCGCGATGGCCAGGTGCTCGCTGCGGCGGTGCGCGAGATCGAGGTGCGCAAGTTCGGTTTCGAACTGTTCGTCGCGACGGTCGCCGAATATCAGCCCTTTGCCTATGGCGTCTGCGCGGTGTTGATTTCGTTGCTACTGGGCTGGATTGGCGGCGTGATCTTCCGCAAGATTTGACGGCGCCGACAATGACTTCGGCATAGAGGGAAAATTTACCCTATGCGCCTATGCCTTGCTGCGAATACGCAAAGCAAAAGGCACAGACAGCCCGATGGTCGATCTCAACCCGCGCAGCTTCCAGGGGCGCATGCCCGCCAGTTCTGCCGAGCGTCCGGACATTCCCCTGGTGATCCAGCGCCCGGTCGAACATCTGCGCATCGGCGAGGTCGTGGAAATTGCCGGATCGAGCTCGCAGGTGCTGCTCGACGCCGCCCGTCTGCAGGTGCTGGTCGATCACAACGATCCCAGCGTATCGATGGCGGGGCAGGTCGGGAGCCAGGTCAAGATCCGCATGGGCAATCGCTGGCTGGTCGCCAATGTCCGCACCCAGCGCATGCACCAGCGCGAAGCCGGGCTGATCGTCTGCCAGATCGACTTTCTCGGTGAGGGCGAGGAGGAAAAGCTCACCGGGCGCATCTTCAACTTCCGCCGCGGGGTGACGCGCTATCCGGTTCCCGGTACGCCGCTTTATGCGATGACCAGCGCAGACCTCAAACAGGTCTATGCCGCCGATGCCCGGCCGCATATCGAGATCGGGACCGTCTATCCGACCAGCGACACGCGCGGCGCGCTCTATGTCGATGCGCTGCTGGGTAAGCATTTCGCGCTGCTGGGATCGACCGGTACCGGCAAATCGACCGCCGCCGCGCTGATCCTGCACCGTATCTGCGACATGATGCCCGATGGCCATATCGTGATGATCGACCCGCATGGCGAATATTCGAGCGCGTTCGCGCAGAATGGCGAACTGTTCGATGTCGGCAATCTCGCGATGCCCTATTGGCTGATGAACTTCGAGGAGCATTGCGAGGTCTTCCTTACCTCGCACGGCGCCGACCGGCAGACCGATGCTGAAATTCTCGCCAAGTGCCTACTGGCGGCGCGGATGAAGAGCAAGCAGGCGCTCGGCAATGCCCGCGTGACCGTGGATACGCCGATCCCGTACATGCTGTCCGACCTGGTGGCGAACATCCAGAACGAGATGGGCAAGCTCGACAAGGCGACGTCAAGCGCGCCGTTCCTGCGGATCAAGGGCAAGATCGAGGAGGTCAAGTCCGACCCGCGCTACAGCTTCATGTTCTCCGGCATGCTGGTCGGCGACACCATGCTCGATTTCATCACCAAGATCTTCCGCCTGCCCGCCAACGGCAAGCCGATCTCGGTCATCGACGTGTCGAGCGTGCCCTCGGACATCACCGCAACCGTGGTGGCGGTGCTCAGCCGGATGATCTTCGACTTCGCCATCTGGAGCCGCAAGGAACGGACCAAGCCGGTGCTGCTGGTGTGCGAAGAGGCGCATCGCTACATCCCTTCCGACCGGGTCAACGAGCACAGCGCGGTGCGCGACGTGCTGAGCCGGATCGCCAAGGAAGGCCGCAAGTACGGCGTCTCGCTGGGGCTGATCACCCAGCGCCCCTCGGACCTTTCGGAAGGCGTGCTGTCGCAATGCGGCACGATCATCGCCATGCGCCTTAACAATGATCGCGACCAGGCGCATGTGCGGTCGGCCATGCCCGAAGGTGCGCGCGGATTCCTCGATTCGATTCCGGCGCTGCGCAATCGCGAATGCATCATCTGCGGCGAGGGTGTCGCGATCCCGATCCGCGTGGCGTTCGATGATCTTGCCGAGGCGCGCCGTCCGGCCTCAGACGACCCGGCATTCAGCGCGCTGTGGAAGGAACAGGGCGGCGAGAGCGAGATGGTCGCGCGCGTCATTGCCCGCTGGCGCAACAAGGACAATCTGAACGGCGGTCGCTGAGCGGCCTTCGTTTCGCCGCGCGGATCAGGTGCCGCGGGTGTCGCCGTAGAGGTGGATGTGCAGCCGGTCGGTGAAACGCCAGCCGCGATCAAGGCATAACGGTGCCAGCCAGGCGGTCCGTGAACGCAAGGTGGCGCTGTCGGTACCTTCGGGCATCAGGATGATGCGTTCTGCGGGAATCGCAAATCGCTCTGACAGCGCTGCGACCTCAACGGCATCGGCAGGATCGGCGATCACGAACTTGAACCAGGCGCGGTGGTCGCTGGCATAAGCGGCGAGCACATCCTCCTTGCGCCGGGTGCTTTCGGAATTGCCCGAATGACCAAGCTTGGGCGACAGGTTGAGCTGGTGGACATGCGGCGCAAAGTCAGCGGTCAGCGCCACGGTGCCGTTGCTCTCGATCTCGATATGATAAGCCGGCCCCAGCAGATCGCAGAGCGCCGCCAATGCGGGCTGCTGGAGCAGCGGCTCGCCGCCGGTGAAGACGATATGCGGGCATTCATATTGCCGGACCGCAGCGGCAACCTCGGCAATGTCCAGCGTTACGCTGTTGGCGCGCCGATCGTACTGGCGGTCGCCGCGATGCGTCCCGGCATGGCCTTCGAAAAACCAGGTATAGGGCGTGTCGCACCAGTGGCAGGCGAGGTTGCAGCCGGAAAGGCGGACGAACACCGACGGCCTGCCCAAGGATATCCCTTCGCCCTGCAGCGAATGAAAGATCTCGGGCTCTCCCGGACGGACGGTGGCGAGACGCAATCGGGTCATGCGCGGGCGCCCTTAGCCCAATTTGCGGCCGAAAGCCAAAAAGATGTGGCCGCACCCGTGAGCAACGGATGCGGCCACAGCCCCCCGGAAAATCAGACGGTCGTCAGAAGGCGGCGGTCACCCCGAACACGATGGTGCCGTCTGCGATCTGGCCGCCGCCGTTGCGGAACTTCTGGAAGTTCGGCAACAGATAGGCCGATTCCGCGCGGGTGATGTCCGTATCGACATAGGACACGCTGAGCGTCAGCGGCCCATAGACGTTCACTGCCGCGCCGATCGAATAATCCCAGTATTCGCCGGTGGGCGTCACGCTGGTACCATTGGGGCCGAGACCGGGATTGCCCTCCGAATAGCCGATATGCGCGTTGATCGTCACGGGCGTGTCGGGGATGGCGACGCTGGCATCGCCAGCCAGGTACAGATTGTCCTGCTTCTGGCCGCGGCTGAATGGCGTGTTCGAGAAGTTGCCGAGCGCTTCCTGCTTGGGCGCGTAATAGACCGCTGCGGTCAGCGAAACCGGCCCGGCGGTGCCCTTCAGCTTGGCATAGCCTTCGAAAAAGTCGGTGTTGTCGAAGCCATCGGGATACATGTACCAGGTCACGCCGACATCGATGCCGGCCGAGCCGACGGTGGTGGCATAACCGGCGAACAGGTCGACCTCGAGATTGGGGCCGCCAAAAGTGCCCCAGCCGGCCAGGTTGGACCCCCATGTGCCGACGTAGAAACCCGATTCGTGGTTGACGGTGAAGCCGCCCTGGACTGCCACGCCCTCGTCGGACTGCGAAACGCCGCGGAAGCGATAGTCGGAAACCAGACCGACAGAGCCCGTGATCGTGATCGGCTTGGACTCCTCTTCCTGCGCAAGAGCAGGGGTGGCGACAGCCGACGACGCGAGGAGGGCGAGGCCCGCAAGGCCCCGGTGGAATTTGGACGTACGCATGTTTTTCCTTTCAACTGGATGCGTTTCGTCCCGCCTGCGCTGCAGTGGCTACTCTCTATTTTTGCTGGCGTCCCTTGGCGCCACATATGGAGTGCTCACAATCAGCGACAGCAATGCTGCCCCGCTGTGCTGCGGTGCACAAGAGAAAAATGCTAATATATGCGGCTATGGTGAAAGATTGTGTCTTTCGCGCCACGGAAATGATCCGTTGCGGACCTTTATTGCGATGTTAACCGGATGGCATCACGGTATTACGCGATGTTTGCTCCGCTCCTGCCGATCCAGTCCGATTCGCGCGCCAGCGCGGCGATCGATTCGCTGCTTGCGCGAATCGATGCGATCGGCACCGTGCTCGCCGTTCTGGCGCGATGGTCGGGTCGCCCGGCGGCCGACCCCGTTTCCGGACTGAGCGAACGCGCAACGCTGGCGGCCTGGCTGACCCAGGTCGAGCCCGAGATCACCGCCCGAATGGTGACCGAGCTCGACGCGATCTGCGCGGCCCTGCAGTCGGGTCTTGCGGCGCTCGAACAGGCGCGTGGGCGCGGGCATCGCGCCGAAGCGGCAGCGGCCCTGCTGTATCGCGAATCGCGCGAAGCCTTTGCGGACGTGCTGAAGCCGACGAGCGCACATCCCGAATATTGCTGAAGCTGACCGTGCGCTTTCCTTTGTTCCCGTTTTGTATTAGTAGGTGGCATGGACACGCACTTGCCACAATCCCTGCGCTCGACTGACTCGAACGATCTGCCGACCATGCCCATCGCCTCGCCCGGCGGCCCGCCGGCTGGTGCAGCAGCGGTCGCGCGCGGCATTGCCCGGTTGTTCCGGCGCAACCAGATCTGGGTGGCCCCCGAGGTCGCGCTGCCCAATGGTCGCCGGGCCGACCTGATGGGGATCGATGCGCGCGGGCAGATCGTGATCGTCGAGATCAAGGTGGCGCGTGCCGATCTGCTGGGTGATGCCAAATGGGGCGAGTATCTCGACCATTGCGACCGATTCTACTGGGGGCTGTGCCCGGCGCTCGATGCTGGGCTGGTCAGCGGCGAGGCGTTCCTGCCCGATGTCACCGGGCTGATCGTCGCCGATGCCTATGATGCCGAGATCATCCGTCCCGCCGCCACGCGTCCGCTGGTGGCTGCCCGGCGGAAGAGCGAGACTCAGCGCCTGGCCGCGCTGGCGCTGCGGCGGTTGAACCTGATGCTTGACCCCCCGCCGCCCGACGAGGTCTATTAACCGCATTGGTACTTTTGCCTTGACATCGTCACGCTGATTGGGTACAAATCAGGAACATCGAGATGGAGCGAGTCGGGAGTGACCCGGCGACAGGCTCTCTCACTTATCCTGTGCCCTGCGGAGACTGCCTTGTCCGACAGCCTGTCGGAGGAAAGCCTGTGCGCGTTCCTCGACCATCTTGCCGAGACGTCGAACGTTTCGGTCTCGGCCAAGCGCGCCGGTGTGTCACGCTCGGCAGTCTATCGGCTGCGGGCGAGCTGCCCGGCATTCAGCCATGGCTGGCAGATGGCGATCGCTACCGGCTATGACGAGCTCGAATTCCGCATGCTCAAGACCGCGCGGTTCGGCACGATCAAGCCGGTCAAGCGCCCCGATGGCAGCATCGGCCGGGCAACCGAATTCGACGATGCACAGGGCCTAAAGCTGCTGATGGCGTACAAGCAGAGCGCCGAGAAGAGCCGCAGCGATCCGCCCGCCGATCCGCTGGCCGCCAGGACCGCGCGCGACCAGCTCGCGGCGACGCTGGAGCAGATTCGGCAACGGCTGGATGCGGGCGCAGCAGACAAGGCTGGGCCGGATTCAACTGTACCTGGCAGCACATGACGGATTTTTCGCTGGCCGAACGGCTGGCGGCCATGCCGGGCGAGGCTATGCGGCTGTATCTGGACGGCCTTTCCGATGGCGCGGTGGCAGCGCTCGCGCACCACTGGCCATTCTGGGCGCGACCCGAGCAGCTGGCACCGCCGGGTGACTGGCGCACCTGGCTGATCCTCGCCGGGCGCGGCTTCGGCAAGACGCGCGCGGGGGCGGAATGGGTGCGGCAGATCGGCGAGGGCGTGTCCGATGCGCGCATCGCGCTGGTCGCGGCGAACCTGGCCGAAGCGCGCAGCGTGATGGTCGAGGGGCAGAGCGGGCTGCTGGCGATCGCACCCGAGCAGGCGCGTCCACACTGGGAGCCCTCGCTGCGCCGGTTGCGCTGGCCGGGCGGGGCGCAGGCGGTGCTGTTCTCCGCAGCCGAGCCCGAGGGGTTGCGCGGTCCCGAGCACAGCCATGCCTGGTGCGACGAGATCGCGAAATGGGACAATGCTTCGGGCCGCGCGGAGGCGGCCTGGGACAATCTGCAGCTCGGCCTGCGCGTGGGATCGCTCCCGCAGGTCTGCGCCACCACCACGCCGCGTGCAGTGCCGCTGGTACGACGATTGCTCGATGATCCGGGCCTCATCATCAGCCGGGGCAGCAGCCATGCCAACCGGGCCAACCTGCCGCCCGCCTTCCTCGCGGCGGTCGAGCGGCATTATGGCGGCACCGCTCTGGGGCGGCAGGAACTCGATGGCGAACTGCTCGAGGATATCGAGGGCGCCTTGTGGAGCCGCAGCCTGATCGAGGCGTGCCGCGTGCGCTGGCAGGCGCAAGGCCTGGTGCGCGTCGTGATCGGGGTCGATCCGCCTGCAGGCTCGTCGGGCGACGCGTGCGGCATCATCGTCTGCGCGTTGCAGGAGGATGGCCGCGCGGCGGTGCTCGCCGATACTTCGGTCGAAGGCGCATCGCCCGAAGGCTGGGCGCGCGCGGTATCGGCGGCGTCCGAGGCCTGGGGTGCGGACCGGATCATCTCCGAAGCCAATCAGGGCGGCGAGATGGTAGGCGCGGTATTGCGCGCCTCGAACATCGCGCTGCCGGTACGGCTGGTCCACGCGAGCCGCGGCAAGGTCGCGCGCGCCCAGCC
>NZ_LSIS01000216.1:0-8873 GCF_001556365.1 Blastomonas sp. CCH1-A6
CCCCTCCCAACCCTCCCCCCTGAAGGGGAGAGGGCCATTGATGTGCCCGACATCCTCGAGATCCGCGGCGAGGTGTACATGTCCAAGCAGGACTTTGCCGCGCTGAATGCGGCGCAGGAGGCGCGGGGCGAGAAGCTGTTCGCCAATCCGCGCAACGCCGCCGCCGGGTCGCTGCGGCAGAAGGACGCCAGGGTCACCGCCGCGCGGCCGCTCCGTTTCCTCGCGCATGGCTGGGGCGTGGCAAGCGACGTGCCCGGCAAGACCCAGCACGAGGTGATGCAGGCGATCGCCGCGATGGGGGTGCCGGTGTCGCCGCTGCTGGTGCGTGTCGAGACACTCGACGATCTGCTCGCGCATTATCGCGAGATCGAACGGCGGCGGGCCGATCTGCCCTATGATATCGACGGCGTGGTCTACAAGGTCGACCGGCTCGACTGGCAGGCGCGGCTGGGGTTCGTCGCCAAGGCGCCGCGCTGGGCGCTGGCGCACAAATTCCCTGCCGAACGCGCCGAGACGACGCTGCAGGCGATCGATATCCAGGTCGGGCGGACGGGCAAGCTGACCCCGGTGGGCAGGCTTACCCCCGTCACCGTCGGCGGCGTTGTCGTGTCGAACGTGACGCTGCACAATCGCGACGAGATCGCGCGGCTCGGCGTGCGTCCCGGCGACCGGGTGCTGGTGCAGCGCGCGGGCGATGTCATCCCGCAGGTGGTCGAGAACCTGACGCGCGACGAGGTTCGCGAGCCTTACAATTTCCCCGATCACTGCCCCGAATGCGGCAGCGAGGCGGTGGCGGAAGAGGGCGAGGTCGATGTCCGCTGCACCGGCGGCCTGATCTGCCCGGCGCAGCAGCGCGAGCGGTTGAAGCATTTCGTCAGCCGCGCCGCACTCGACATCGATGGCCTGGGCGAAAAGACGATCGCCGAGTTTCTCGACGCGGGGTTCATCAAGCTGCCGGGCGATATCTTCCGGCTGAAGCAGCACCGCAGCGCGATCCTGGCGCGCGAGGGCTGGCAGGAAAAGTCGGTCGACAATCTGCTCGCCAGCATCGAGGCGCGGCGCGGCGCGGACCCGGGGCGCTTCCTGTTCGCGCTCGGCATCCGCCATGTCGGATCGGTGACGGCGAAGGACCTGGTCAAATGCTTCGGCAGCGCCGAGGCGGTGGGCGAGATCGGACGCCGGCTCGCGGAGGGCAGCATCGAGGCGACAGCAGAGGTCACCGCGATCGACGGCATCGGCCCGGCGGTGGCCGAGGCGCTGGGCGATTTCTTCCACGAACCGCATAACGCACAAGTGTTCGACGATCTGATCGCCGAGGTCCGCCCTGCCGCCTTCGTCTCGACCGCGCGCGAGACCGAATGGTCGGGCAAGACCATCGTGTTCACCGGCAAGCTCGAGACGATGAGCCGCGACGAGGCCAAGGCGCAGGCCGAACGGCTGGGGGCCAAGGCAGCGGGATCGGTCTCGGCCAAGACCGATCTGGTCGTCGCCGGGCCGGGCGCGGGGTCGAAGCTCAAGAAGGCGGCGGAATTGGGCGTGCGCGTGGTCGATGAGGCCGAATGGGCAGAAATCATGCGCTCTGCCTGATCGGCTGTCGAATCCGCCTGTCGCCGTTCGTCATGGGGGCAGAATGCGCGGCTATCGCGCGTTCGGATGAGGAGACATGATGATGCAGTACATGCTGATGATCCACGAAGACGAGAGCGTCTATGCCGGCCCCGAGGGCGAGAAGCTGCTCGCCGAGACGCTGGCGGCGCACATGGCGCTGGGCGAGGCGCTGGTCGCCGCCGGGGTGAGCTATTCGGGCGAGCGGCTCAAGCCGGCCTCCACCGCCACCACCATCCGCTGGAACATGGGCGAGCACCAGATCCACGATGGCGCGTTTTCCGAAAGCCATGAGGAACTGGGCGGCTTCTACATCATCGATGTCGCCAATCTCGACGAGGCGCTGCAATGGGCCAAGCGCATCCCGATCCCCAAGGGCGCGCTCGAGATCCGCCCGGTCTGGCCGATGAGCGGCCCCGACGCATGACCTCGGCCGGGCTGGGCGCGGCGATCATCGCGGCCCGGCCCGCCGTCGTGGCGGCGCTGGCGGCGCGGTTCCGCGATCTGGACCTGGCCGAGGACGGCTTTGCCGATGCGGTGGAGCTTGCCATGCGCCAATTCGCCGATGCGCCGCCGCCCGGCAATCTCGGCGGCTGGCTGCATGTGGCGGCACGACGGCGGATCATCGACCGGCTGCGGCGCAAGGCGCGGCTGGCCGAGCTGATCGCCGCACAGCCCGAAGCGGCGGAGGGCGAGGACATGGATACCGTCTCGCTGTTCGACGAACAGATTCCCGACGAGCGGCTGCGGCTGATCTTCATCTGCTGCCACCCCGCGATTGCGCCCGAGGCGCGCGCCGCGCTGACGCTGCGCGTGGTCTGCGGCGTGCCGACGGAGCGGATCGCGGCAGCTTTCCTGTTAGCGACGCCCGCCATGGCCCAGCGACTGACCCGCGCCAAGGCCAAGATCCGCGAGGCGGGCGTGCCGTTCGAAACCCCACCGCCGCATCTCTGGGCCGAGCGGTTGCAATCGGTGCTGGCGACGCTGGAAATCGGCTATGCGCTGGCGTTTCAGGATGCCGCGGGCAGCGAGCCGACCGCCGATCTGGGACCCGAGGTGCTGCGGCTCACCGACATGCTCGCCGAACTGCTGCCCGACGATCCCGAGGTGCTGGGGCTGGCTGCGCTGGTGCAGTTGGGCGAGGCGCGGCGCGCGGCGCGGGTCGATGCAGCGGGGCGGATGATCCCGCTGAGCGAGCAGGATTGCACCCTGTGGGATAACCGGCTGATCGGCTCGGCGGCACGGGCCATGCAGCGCGCTGCGGCGCTCGGGCGCAGCGGGCCGTACCAGCTGATGGCCGCGATCCACCTGACCCATGCGCGGCGCAAGGCCGAGGGGCGGACCGACTGGGCGGCGATCCTGAAGCTTTATGATCTGCTCATCCAGCTGCGCCCCGGGCCTGTCGTGGCGATCAACCGCGCAATCGCGCTCGCGCGGGTCGAGGGGGCAGAGGCGGGGCTAGTTGCGATCGAGGCGCTGGGCGACGAGAAGATCGAGCGCTACCGCCCCTGGCAGGCGGCGCGCGCGCATCTGCTCGCGCAAACGGGTGACCGCGAAGGCGCGGCAGCGGCCTATCGTAATGCGCTGGCGCTCAGTCCGGCGTGGGCGGAGCGGCTGTTTCTGGAGGCGAAACTTCGGGAAACCAGCGCATGACATGATGTTCGGCGGGGGTCCATGCGCCGATGCGCACGCCGATGGCGCGAAGATGGTCGCCGGTCCAGGCGTTGCAGCTGTGCACCAGCGAATAGCGGCCATGTGCCCGGTAGAAGACATCGTCGCCGCCATAGCCGGGGATGGGTTTCAGCGGGCCGCGCTCGGGAAAGGCAATGTCCGTCATCAATCGGTCGGCAAGCTGGCGATAGGCGGCATGGCTGATCACCAGCTTGCGGGCATAGCGGCCTTCTTGCGGGCGGTTCATGTGATAGATGTGGATGAGCGTCGCGTCGCTGCCGATCGCGGCGCGCGCCATGGTCGCGGGGTCGAGCTGCCGCCAATCGGGGGTGTTCAAGTAGAAATCGCGCTCGCCCCAGCCTATCGCAACATGATCGGTCGCGCCGGTGGCGTGATAGCGGCTGTCGCTGAGGTCGGTCGGCGGGAAGATGCGGTGCCAGTCGATCCCCTCTGCGCGCGCGGGCAGGATGAAGCCCGTGTGGAAGCCGTTGGTCTCGACATAGATGGTCACGCCGTCTTTCGGCGCGCGCCACTGCGTGTTGGTGCCCCAAAGCCCGCCGATCTCGCCCGCGGCAAAGACGAGGCCTGCGATCAGCGCCAGCCAGGCGACCAGGGTGCGTGCCTTTTTCAGCATCACCCGTCATTCCCGCGAACGCGGGAATCCCGCTTTTGCAGGACGTTCCAGAAGAAGCGGGACCCCCGCCTTCGCGGGGGTGACGAGCTGAGGCTCAAGGAAGAGGATGCGAGCCCCGCCTTTCGGCGAAAGCCGGAGAACGGACTATAGCCGGGAGGCTTGGGAATCAGGCCACGCCGCTCTTGCACAACCGCAATACCGTCCAATCGCCGAGGTCCAGCCGTTCTTCCAGCGCAAAGCCCTGTTCGCGATATGCACCCGCCACCGCTTCGGCCTGCGTCCCGAGCAGCCCGGACAGCACGGCATGGCCCCCGGGCGCGGTGACGGCCGCGACATCGCCGGAAAGGTCGATCAGCGGACCGGCCAGGATATTGGCGATGACCAGATCATAAGGTGCGCGCGCCTGCAGCCGGGCATCTTCCAGCCCCTCGGCAATCACCATGGCGAGTTCGCCGGGTTGGTCGCCGATGGCAAGGCCATTGGCCGCAGCATTATGCTCGACCGCCGGGCCGCACACCGGATCGATATCGCTCGCGATCGCGCGCGCTTCGGGCCAAAGGTGCATCGCGGCAAAGGCGAGCAGCCCGGTGCCGGTGCCGATATCGATATGGTTGGTGACGCGCAGCCCGGCGGCCTGCATCGAATCGAGCATCATCAGGCAGCCGCGCGTGGTGTTGTGGTGCCCGGTGCCGAAGGCGAGGCTCGCGGGGATCTCGAAGCTGCGCACGCCCGGTTCGTCGGAGGCGGGCATTTCGGGCGTATGAACATGAAAGCGCCCGGCGCGGATCGGCTCGAGCCCGGCCTGGCTCAGTGTCACCCAGTCCTCGTCGGGCAGCAATTCGGCGCTCAGTGCCGCGCCGGCGGCGCTCGGGACGAGGCCGCGCAGCGTCTCGATCCAGGCGGTTTCGGGCGCTTGCGTAAAATAGGCATGCAGCGCCCAGCTTCCCGGCACTTGCGGATCGGCATAGGCATCGACCTCGCTCGCCACCAGGCTGGGGCTGCCGAAGCTGCTGTCGTCGAGCGTCATGTCCTCGGTCACAGTCTGCGCCTCGGCGAGCGTGCAGGGGATGGTGACTTTCCAGTTGTCCAATGCGTGGGTCCTTGTGGGTTGCGTTCCGGTGGGCCTTAAAGTGCGGCGGCGATGTTGGCCAGTGCTTGCCCCAGTCGTCATCCTGAACTTGTTTCAGTATCCATCGTGCCCCACCAGCCGAAGCTCCATCCGGCAAAATAGACCCTGAAACGAGTTCAGGGTGACGGGAAGGCATTAAACCTCTTACCGAACGTAGCTCGCCCCGTTCACGTCGAGCACCGCGCCGGTCATTGAGGGCGGCGCGTCGATGGCGCAGAAACTGGCCATGGTGGCGACCTCGTCGGGCATAGCGACGCGGCCGAGCGGGATGTCGGCGAGCAGCTTGTCGCCGCCGCGGCTGGCAAGATAGTCCTCCGCCATGCCGGTCATGGTGAAGCCGGGGCAGATGGCAAAGGCATAGATGCCATGGCCCGCATAGGCGCGTGCGATCGACTTGGTCATCGCCACCATGCCGCCCTTGGACGCGGCATAATGCCAGTGCGCCGGGCTGTCGCCGCGATAGGCGGCGCGGCTGGCGATGTTGACGATGCGGCCTTCATTGGCGTGGTCGAGAAAATGCTGCACCGCAAAGCGGCACAATTGTGCGCTGGCGGTGAGGTTGATCGTCATCGTCTCGTCCCAGGCGGCAAGCCATTCGGCATCGCCCCGTTCGATCGGATTGGCGACAAAGATTCCAGCATTGTTGATCAGCACGTCGATGCGGCCGTCGAGGAGGTCGATTGCTTCCTGCCAGAGCAGGTCGGGTCCGCGAAAATCGCTAAAATCGGCTGCCACCACGTCCCATTCGGGCGCATCGGGGCTGTCATCGGGGAAAGGACGGCTCGCATGGCCGACCACCCGGTGGCCGGCTTCGTGGAGCAGGTCGGCAATCGCGCGGCCGATGCCGCGGCTGGAGCCGGTGACGAGAATATTCTGTTCGACGCTGATCATGCGCGTCAGCATATCGCCGCGCTGCCGCGCGGTCCATCGCTGCAACGCGATTTGGCGGCGTCAGGCGCTCTTGGCCAGGCCGATCTCGACCGCGAAGCGATCGGACCGGTTGCGCAGCTCGACCAGCTGGTTCTGCAGATGACTGAACCCGGCGCCAACCTTGTCCATCTCGCTCGCCAGGCTTTCGGTGTCGATGCGGATCGTGCCGATGGTATTGGACATCGAATCGGCCGCCAGCGCGGTCTCGTCGACCGCGGCGGTGATGATCGTCACGGTCTGCGCCTGGATTTCCATCGCCTCGCGGATGCGGTCGGCGCTCGATTGCACTTCGCTGACCGTGGCGCGCACCGAATCGTTCGAGGCGACCGTGTCGCGGGTGGCCTGCTGGATCGCGGTGATCTTGTGCGCAATATCGTCGGTCGCGCGCGCGGTCTGGTTGGCGAGGCTTTTCACTTCCTGCGCGACCACGGCAAAGCCGCGCCCGGCATCGCCTGCGCGCGCCGCCTCGATCGTGGCGTTGAGCGCGAGCAGGTTGGTTTGTCCCGCAATGTCGCGGATCAGGCTGAGGATCGATTCGATCGATTCGGCATGGGTCGAGAGCGTCTGCGTGCTTGCCACCGCATGGCCCGCCTCGCGAGAGGCGCGCTCGGCGACGTCGGCGGCAACCTCGACTTCGCTGCGGGCTTCCTCGATCGCACGGATCAGGCCGGCGGCGGTCTGCGCTGCCTCGCGCATCGCGATGGCGGATTGTTCGGCTGCGGCGGCGACCTCGGACGAGCGGCCCAGCATCTGGCGCGCGGCTTCGGATGCGTTGACGACCTGATTCTTGAGGCCGCTGCCCAGATGCGATGCCTGTTGCAGTTCGCCATCGACCGTCTGCTTGAAGCTGGCGGTCTGCGCAGTGCGGACCATCTGCGCCTCGCGGTGGGTCATCGCGTTGATGGCGAACGACATGATCTCCGCCTCGATCACCATCACCTGCGCGGTAGCGCGCGCCAGTGGCTGAAACTCGTCCATGTCGTTGTTCAGCCGCTCGCGCATCCGGTTGATCGCAAAGTCATGGGTATGCGCGTTGGCGGCGAGCAACTGCCACATCGGGACGCCGAGCTTGCTGGCCGCCAGCGCATGCGTGAAGGCCATTTCCACCCAGGTCTGGCCGTCCAGACGGGCCATTTTCTCGCGGGTGTAGATCCGGCTCGATTCCACATGGCGCTGCTTGAGCGTTTCGAGATCGCGACCCTTGCTGGCAAGATTGGCGATGCGGCAGTAATTGTCCCAGAAGGCCAGTGCGATCTCGTCCTGATCCTTTTCCAGCAGGTCGAGCGCCCGGCGCGCATACCGGGGCAGATCGCCCGCAGCATCGAAGGCGGCCAGGCGCTGGCTGATCGAAAGTTCGTGCGCCACGGATTGGTAGAGTTCCCTGAACTCGGCGCTGCCTTTCGAATCCTGATGGGGGTCTGCCATGGCGTCCTCTTGGCTTCTGGGGTGCTTCAGCCCTCGGCATATGCGCACATGGTTAACGCCGGGTTATTGCTGCGCCCGCTCGAGCCGCATTGCCGCGCAGCGCGATGCCGGGCCTGCAATGGAGCGCGCACAATCAGCAATTGCATCACGTGGGCAATCGGCTAAACAGGCGCGGGACGCAAATTCGCTTATGAACACGATCGTTTAAACGGGGGAGACCATGGCAAAACCATCGGGCAGGCCGCTGTCGCCGCACCTTTCCATCTGGCGTTGGGGCCCGGCCATGCTGGTCTCGATCCTCCATCGCGCAACGGGCGACGGCATGGCCGTGATCGGCGGGATTCTGCTCGTCGGCTGGCTGATGGCGCTTGCCAGCGGGCCGGAAGCCTATGCCTGGTATGTCGGCTGGGCCACCAGCCCCATCGGCTATCTGCTGATGGTCGGCCTGTCCTGGGCCTTCTTCCAGCACATGCTCTCGGGCCTTCGCCATTTCGTGCTGGATATCGGCGCGGGCTATGAGGTTGACAACAACAACCGCTGGTCGGCGCTGCTGCCGGTGCTGTCGATCGTGCTGACGGCGTTTTTGTGGGCGATCATCTTTTTCGCCTGATCTTTTGAATTATCTGAAGAGCGCGACAGGGCTATGGGGCCCGCGCTGGGAGTCGACCATGGGAAGTGGCACCAGAATTGGCAAGGTTCGCGGGCTGGGGTCCGCCAAAACGGGGACGCATCACTGGGTGATGGCGCGGGTCACCGCGGTCAGCAATCTCATCCTGATGCTGTGGTTCATCGCCTCGCTGGTCAGCCTTCCCGCGCTCGATCATGCGACCGTCACGGCCTGGCTTTCAGCGCCGCTGCCCGCCACCGCGATGATCCTGCTGATCGTCACCGTTTTCTATCACCTGCGCCTGGGCCTGCAGGTCATCGTCGAGGACTATGTGCATGACCATGGCACGAAGTTCGGCGTGATCCTGCTGCTCAACTTCTACGCCGTTGCCGGGGCCGCCCTCGGCATTTTCGCCGTTGCGCGCATTGCCTTTGCCGGAGCTGCAAGCTGATGACCGAAGCCTATAAGATCATCGACCATGTGTACGACACGGTTGTCGTCGGCGCGGGCGGATCGGGCCTGCGTGCCACCATGGGCAGCGCCGAAGCGGGCCTGAAGACTGCGTGCATCACCAAGGTGTTCCCCACCCGCAGCCACACCGTGGCGGCGCAGGGCGGCATCGCCGCCAGCCTGGGCAACAACTCTCCCGATCACTGGTCGTGGCACATGTACGATACCGTCAAGGGATCGGACTGGCTGGGCGATCAGGACGCGATCGAGTACATGGTGCGCGAAGCGCCCGCTGCGGTTTATGAGCTCGAGCACGCGGGCGTGCCGTTCAGCCGCAACGACAACGGCACCATCTATCAGCGTCCGTTCGGCGGGCACATGCAGAACATGGGCGAAGGCCCGCCGAACGGACGCTGATAGAT
>NZ_LSIS01000217.1:0-3847 GCF_001556365.1 Blastomonas sp. CCH1-A6
GCGCTATATCGATGCGATTCAGCAGCGCGCCGGCACTTCGGGCGCGATCGTCGCCACTGGCGCGAAGCCCGATACCGCGCAGCCGCCCGAAACGCCGCAATTGACCGCGCGCGCCGCGACCAGCCTGATCGAGCTGCCCGATCTCAAGGCCTATCCCAAGGTGGTCGCCGATAGCGGCTGCGAGTTCCGCATGGAGGGTGCGGAGGACAGCGTCGAGCCGCTCGGCCAGCACAATGGCAAGGACATGGCGCTGGTGCTGATCGCCTGCGATTCGGGTGCATACAATTTCGGATCGGCGGTCATGATCGCCGAGCGCCCGATGGAAGACCCGAATGCCCTCTGGACCTTCCGCAATGCGAAGTTCGACGGCGAAACCGGCTGGGGCGACGAGGAGCAGGTCGCACAGGTGGTCAATGCCAGTTTCGATCCCGCAACCGGCACCCTCTCCGAATTCGCCAAGGGTCGCGGCCTCGGCGATTGCGGCACGGCGAACAGCTATGCCTGGGACGGCGAGCAGTTCAGGCTATCCGAGCGCCATGAAATGGACGATTGCCGCGGCGCATGGGACTGGCCGCGCGTCTGGGTCGCGGAAGTCTCTGTCGTCCGGTGATGGTCACAGCGTGCGCGTCATGCACATGCTGAACGGGTCCTCGGTATAATCGCCAAAGGGCGGGCATTCGGCAAAGCCGTGCTTGCGATAAAGCGCGTGCGCCGCATGGAACGGCTCGGGACGCCCGGTCTCCAGGCTGAGCCGCGTGTATCCCCTCGCCCGCGCCTCGGCTATCAGGTGCAGCAGCATCGCCTCGCCCAGCCCGCGCCGCAGAAACGCGGGATCGGTACGCATCGATTTCAGCTCGCCATGGCGCGCGTCGATCTGCTTGAGCGCCCCGCACGCCGCGAGCTGCCCGTCGATGCGCAACGCGTAGAAGGTGACATCCGGCTGGCGCAGCCGCTCGACCGGAAAGGCATGGACCGAGCAGATCGGCGAGTGCTGGACCATCTGGTCGAGATGATAGCGCAGCAAGGCCACGATATCCGCGCCGGTCAGATCGTCTTCCTCGATGGTGATTGTCTGCTGCATGCCTATCCCCCGGAACCATTCTCCCTGCCCGGACATTGCGATGGAAACCGCGCGCAATCCACAGAAAGTTGCGCGCCTCGCCAAAGCCGCCTAATCGCGGCAGCTCAATTCCCGCCTGATCCGGAGCCTGTCCCCATGTCGCATCCCTCGACTGAAACCACCGGCCATAGCGGCTGGTCGCTCGTCATCCATGGCGGATCGGGCCAGTTCGAGCGCGGCCGCCTGAGCGCCGAGGCCGATGCCGGTGCACGCGCCGGGCTCGACCGCGCGCTCGCCGCCGGGTCTCAGGTGCTTGCCGTTGGCGGCAGCGCGCTCGATGCGGTGCAGGCGGCGATCATCGTGCTCGAGGACGACCCGCATTTCAACGCCGGGCACGGATCGGTCTATACCTATGAGGGCAAGATCGAGCTCGACGCCGCGGTGATGAACGGGGCCGACCGCGCCGCTGGTGCCATCGCCCGCGCGCACCATACGAAGAACCCGATCCTGCTCGCGCGCAAGGTGCTGGAGGAAAGCCCGCACGTGATGCTTTCGGGCGAAGGCGCGGACCGTTTCTCGGCGGAAACGGGGCTGGAGCAGGTCGACAATGACTATTTCGGTACGCCCGAGCGCAAGCGCCAGCTCGAGGAGATGAAGGCGAAGACCAGCGGCTGGTTCGATATCGACATGAAATACGGCACCGTCGGCGCGGTCGCGCGTGACGTGAACGGCCATGTCGCGGCGGGCACCTCGACTGGAGGGCTCACCGGCAAGCGCTATGGCCGGATCGGCGACTCGCCGCTGATCGGCGCGGGCACCTATGCCGACGACCGTTCGTGCGCGATCTCGGCCACCGGCGCGGGCGAATATTTCATCCGCGTCGGCGTCGCGCACGAAATCTGCACCCGCATCCGCCTCAAGGCCGAAGCGCGGGCCGATTTCCTCGCGCAAGAGGCCGAGCGCGGCGGCACGATCCTCGACGAAGCAGCGCGCGCCAGGCTGCTCGCGACCGCCTTGACGGCGGACGAGGTGCAGGAGATCGTCGACGCGGTGATGGCCGAGATGGTGGGCCTGGGCGGCACGGGCGGGCTGATCTATCTCACCCCCTGGGGCCATCAGGGCTATGCTTTCCGCACGCCCGGCATGTATCGTGGGATGGCCAGCAGCGGCGGCGCGCGCAGCGTCGCGGTCTATGGCGACGAATGAGCAACGATAACAGCAAGGCGAGGAACTTCATGACCGGCATTTCCCCCCGCACCGGCGGGCGCATTCTTGTCGACCAGCTGGTGGCGCAGGGCTGCGACCGCATCTTCACCGTGCCGGGCGAGAGCTTCCTCGCGGTGCTCGACGCGCTGCACGACGTGCCCGAAATCGACACTGTGGTCTGCCGCCAGGAAGGCGGCGTCACCTTCATGGCTTGCGCCGATGGCGCGATGACCGGACGGCCCGGCGTCGCCTTCGTCACGCGCGGCCCGGGGGCAACCAATGCCAGTATCGGCGTGCACGTCGCCATGCAGGACAGCAAGCCGATGGTGCTGTTCATCGGCGATGTCGACCGGGGGATGAGGGATCGGGAAGGCTTTCAGGAGGTCGATTTCCAGGCGATGTTCGCGCCCTTGTGCAAATGGGCGGCGCGGATCGACGATGCGGCGCGCATCCCCGAATATGTCGCGCGCGCCTTTTCGGTGGCGATTTCGGGGCGCCCCGGCCCTGTCGTGCTCGCATTGCCCGAGGATATGCTCAAGGACGTGGCGGAAGTCGCCGATCGCCCGCGCGTCACCCGCCCTGCCCAGCCGGTCTGCCCCAATGGCTTTGCGGTGCTGATGGAGATGCTTGGCCAAGCCAAAAACCCGATCGCGATCATCGGTGGCGCCGACTGGAGCCCCTCGGCGCGCGCGAATTTCCAGATCTTCGCCGAGCGCATCGGCCTTCCGGTGGCCTGCGCCTTCCGCCAGCAGGACGCGTTCGACAATGGCTCGCCGGTCTGGGCGGGCAATCTCGGCTATGGGCCGAATCCCAAGCTGGTGGCGCGGGTGAAGGCCGCGGACCTGATCCTCGCGGTCGGCGCTCGGCTCGGTGAGGCGACGACCGACGGCTATACGCTGATCACGACTGAACATCCCGGCCAGGCGCTGGTGCATGTCCATCCCGATCCGGGCGAACTCGGCCGCGTCTATCGCACCGACTTGCCGCTGTGCGCCGACATGGACGAGTTCGCCGAAGCCGCCGCGTTGTGGGATGAGGACGATGTGCATTTCGCAAGCGGCGCCGAGGCGCATGCCGAATGGCTCGCCTTTTCCGATCCGCAGCCGACCGGCGCTGCGCTCGATCTCGGCCAGTGCGTCAAGGCGATGCGTGCCGCGATGCCCGCCGATACCGTGATCTGCAACGGCGCGGGCAATTTCTCGGGCTGGTGGCACCGCTACTGGCAATATGGCGAAAAGCCGAGCCAGCTCGCGCCGACTGCCGGCGCGATGGGCTATGGCGTGCCCGCCGCCGTCGCGGCGGCGCTGCGGCTCAAGCACCGCAAGGTCGTGGCGCTGGCGGGCGATGGCGATTTCCTGATGAACGGTCAGGAACTGGCGACCGCGGTGCAATATGGCGCTGACCTGCTGGTGCTGGTGATCGACAATGGCGCGTACGGCACGATCCGCATGCACCAGGAGCGCGAATATCCCGCGCGGCTCTCCGCCACGACGCTGCACAACCCTGATTTCGCGATGCTCGCGCGCGCCTATGGCGGTTGGGCGGCAACGGTCGAACGCACCGAGGAATTCGCCCCCGCGC
>NZ_LSIS01000218.1:0-6578 GCF_001556365.1 Blastomonas sp. CCH1-A6
CATCACCTCGGTCGTCTTCATCGCTGCCAGCATCGGCCCCGGCGTCATCGTCTGACCGCCCTTTCACTCCAACTCCAAGGAAAAGAAACAATGTCGCTCCAGCTTTCCAGCCAGATCGGTGCCGCAGCGCTCGCGATCCTGAGTTCGGCGCTGTTCCTCGCCGCGAGCATCGGCCCCGGCGCGATCGTCTGATCTTGAGCTGATCTGATCAGGCGGCCACAGCCGCCGCAAGCGCCCGGCCCGAGGCCCAGGCGCTCTCGATCCGGGGTCCGATCAGCCAGTCGCCGCTGACCCCCAGCCTCGAACCTTCATCCCACAGCATCGTCCGCCCGGCTGCGCCCGACAGCGCATAGCGCCAGCGATGCGCCTGCACGATCAGTGTTTCGGGAAGCGCGACACCTGTCGCCGCCGCCAGATCGGCGACCAGCGCCGCGATCACGCTGTCGGCCTCGTCCTCGAGATGCGCCGCCGACCAGGCGGGCGATCCCTGGACGACCCAGCTTTCCGGTCCCGTGCGCCCCGGCTTGGCGCTGTTGCGCGCCGCCCAGCCGATCGCGCCTGCGTTGCGCAGGCAATCGGGACCAAAATCGACTCGTTCGGCAAAACTTGCCATGACCGTCCAGCACGGCTGCGATACCGTGGCCTCGGCCAGCGCCGCCCATTCGGGGGCATGGGAGGCCAGCAGCGGCGCGACCTGCTCTGCCGGGACGGCGACGATCGCGGTATCGAAACTCTCGCTGCCCGCGTCGTGCTCGAACCGCCAACTCGCGCCCTCGCGCACGATCCGCTCGATCCGGCAGTTCCAGCGGACATCGTGCGCTGCCGCCTCGGCCTTGATGATCGCGTTCATGCCCGGGGTACCGACCCAGGCATTGTCGCCCGCCGCCGCCCAGCGCGCCGCGACACCATCGGCCTCCCAGCGTTCGACCGTTTCGGCAAAACCGGCGTCGCGCACGGTGAAATATTGCGCGCCATGGTCGAAAAACGCCATGCCCTGCGCGGTTTCGGTCCGGCGGGTGGACATGCGGCCGCCCGGGCCGCGCGCCTTGTCGAACAATATGACCGCGTGCCCCGCCTCTGCCAGCCCGCGCGCTGCGGTCAGCCCGGCCAGCCCGGCTCCGATGATCCCGATTCTCATGTCTCAGCGCCTCAGCAGGAAGACCGCGTGCTCGGCGAGCAGATTGGCCATGCCGCGCGATGTCGGCTTGCCGCCCGAAAGAAACCATTGCCCGTCGCAGGCCCAGCCGCGCGCCGCGATCAGATCACGGAAATCCTCGATGCTGACATGGTGGATATTGGGCGTGTCGTACCAGCTTTCGGGCAGCAGCCTGGTGACCGGCATCCGGCCTTGCGTCGCCAGCGACAGGCGGATGCGCCAATGCGCGAAATTGGGGAAGCTGACGAACGCCTGCCGCCCGATGCGCAGCAGCTGTTCCAGCACCAGATGCGGCGCGCGCGTGGTCTGCAGCGTCTGGCTGAGGATCGCGTAATCGACGCTGTCCGACGGATAATCGGCAAGATCGGTATCGGCATCGCCCTGGATCACCGAAAGGCCGCGCGCTACCGCGGCGCTCACATTGGCCGGGTCGAGCTCGAGCCCGCGCGCGCGCACCTGGCGCGTGTCGCGCAGTGCCGCCATCAGCGCGCCGTCGCCGCACCCGATATCGAGCACGCGCGCGCCGGGCGTCACGTTCTCGGCGATGATCTGAAGGTCGGGGCGCAATCCGGTCACGCGTTTGCCCCGGCGCGCAGGAAACCATCGACGATGCGGTTCATCTCCGGGCATTCGAGCAGGAAGGCGTCATGGCCGAAGGGCGAGGACAGTTCGACAAAGCTCACCTCGGCTCCGGCGGCGTTGAGCGCGTGGACGATCCGCCGCGATTCCGCGGTGGGATACAGCCAGTCGGTATCGAAGCTGATCAGGCAGAAGCGCGTCCTGGTGCCCATGAACGCCTTGGCGAGCACCCCGTCATGCGGTTCGGCGAGGTCGAAATAGTCCATCGCACGGGTGATGTAGAGATAGCTGTTGGCATCGAACCGGTCGACGAAACTGATGCCCTGATGGCGCAGATAGGACTGGATCTGGAAATCCGCATCGAAGCCGAAGCTGCTGCCGCTGCAATCCTTGCCGCTCTTGTCCTGCAACCGGCGGCCGAATTTCTCGGTCAGTCCGGCTTCGGAGAGGTACGTGATATGCGCGGCCATGCGCGCGACGGCCAGGCCCGATGCGGGCACGTCGCCATCGGCATAATAGGCCCCCTTGCGCCAGCGCGGGTCGGCCATGATGGCCTGGCGGCCGACCTCGTGAAACGCGATGTTCTGCGCCGAGTGCCGCGCGGTCGAGGCGATGACGAGCGCGGCGCGGACACGGTCGGGATAAAGCACCGGCCAGCTGATCGCCTGCATGCCCCCCATCGAGCCGCCGATGACGGCGGACAGCACCGGAATGCCGAGATAATCGAGCAGCAGCGCCTGCGCGCGCACCATATCGGCGATCGACAGCACCGGAAAATCCATGCCCCAGGGCTCACCGGTGGCAGGGTTCACCGTTGCCGGGCCCGATGAGCCCATGCAGCTGCCGATGACATTGGCGCAGATGATGAATTCGCGCGACGGATCGACCGGCTTGCCTTCTCCCACCAGCCGCTGCCACCAGCCGGGCTTGCCGGTGATCGGGTGCGTCGAGGCGACATACTGGTCGCCGGTCAGCGCATGGCAGATCAGGATGGCATTGCTCTTGTCGGCATTGAGCGTGCCATAGGTCTCGTACGCGATCTGCACCGGCGCGAGCGCGGCACCGCAATCGAGCGGCAGCGGCCCGAGCAGCGTGATCCGCCGGTCGAGGCCGAACCGTTCGTCGGAAAGAGGGGCAGATGCGCTCGCCATGGGCGGCGGGCTTGGCGTCAAGCTGTGCGGCTGTCAATGGGGCGTGAATATCGGCGCGCGTTGCGACATTCAGAACAGCCCTTCGATCTCGCCCTGCGCGTCGAGCCGGATCGTTTCGGCGGCGGGGATCCGGGGCAGCCCCGGCATGGTCATGATCTCGCCGCAGATCGCCACGACAAAGCCGGCACCCGCGCTCAGCCGCACCTCGCGCACCGGCAGGACATGGCCCGTCGGTGCACCGAGCAGCGTCGGATCGGCGGAGAAGCTGTACTGCGTCTTGGCCATGCACACCGGCAGGTGGCCGTATCCCGCCTCTTCCCAGCGCTGGAGCTGCGCCAGCACGGCGGGCGTCGCGGAAACGCCCTCGGCGCGGTAGATGCGCTTTGCCACCGTCTCGATCTTGTCGATCAGCGGCAGCGCATCGTCATAGAGCGGCTTGAACTGCGCCTCGCCGCCGGCTGCAATCCGCGCGACCGCGTGTGCCAGGCTCTCCGCGCCCGCACCGCCTTCGGCCCAGTGGCGGCACAGATGCGCTTCGCAGCCCTGCGCCTCGGCCACTTCGCGCAGCACCGCGATCTCGGCCTCGCTGTCGCTGTGGAAATGGTTGATCGCGACGACGACGGGCACGCCGAACTGGCGCACATTCTCGATATGGCGGATGAGGTTGACGCTGCCGCGCCGCACCGCCTCGACATCCTCATGGCCAAGCTCGGCCTTGGCGATGCCGCCGTTCATCTTGAGCGCGCGCACGGTCGCCACGATCACCGCCGCGGCCGGGGCGAGTCCGGCCTGGCGGCACTTGATGTCGAAGAATTTCTCCGCGCCCAGGTCCGCGCCGAACCCCGCCTCGGTTACCACGAAATCGCCCAGCGCCAGCGCGGCGCGCGTCGCGATCACCGAATTGCAGCCATGCGCGATATTGGCGAACGGCCCGCCGTGCAGCAGCGCCGGGTTGCCCTCGAGCGTCTGCACCAGATTGGGCTTGATCGCCTGGGCGAGCAGCACCGCCATCGCGCCTGCCGCCTTGAGGTCGCTCGCGGTGACCGGCTGACGCTGCCGCGTATAGCCGATGACGATGCGCCCCAGCCGTTCCTCCAGATCGTCGAGATCGCGCGCCAGGCACAGGATCGCCATCACCTCGGACGCGACGGTGATGTCGAAGCCGCTTTCGCGTGGGAAGCCGTTGCCGACGCCGCCTGTCGATTGGACGATCTGCCGCAGCGCGCGGTCGTTGATGTCGAGCACCCGCCGCCAGACGACGCGGCGCACGTCGATATCGAGCGCATTGCCCCAGTGGATATGGTTGTCGATCATTGCGGCGAGCAGATTGTGCGCCGAGGTGATCGCGTGGAAATCGCCGGTGAAATGCAGGTTGATGTCTTCCATCGGCCCAACCTGGGCATAGCCGCCGCCGGTCGCGCCACCCTTGGTGCCGAAACAGGGGCCGAGCGAGGGTTCGCGCAGTGCGAGCACCGTCTTGTGGCCGATGCGGTTCAGGGCATCGGCGAGACCCACCGATGTCGTGGTCTTGCCCTCGCCCGCAGGCGTGGGATTGATCGCGGTGACCAGGATCAGCCTGCCTCTCGGTTCGGCGCCGTCGAGTCCGGCCGCCTTGAGGTCGATCTTGGCCTTGTAATGGCCATAAGGTTCGACCGCTGCTTCTTCGAGACCCAGCCTTTCGGCGATGACGGAGATGCGCTGCAGGCTGGCGGCGCGCGAAATCTGG
Source organism: Blastomonas sp. CCH1-A6 (assembly GCF_001556365.1). Taxonomy (NCBI): domain Bacteria; kingdom Pseudomonadati; phylum Pseudomonadota; class Alphaproteobacteria; order Sphingomonadales; family Blastomonadaceae; genus Blastomonas; species Blastomonas sp. CCH1-A6. Next base: position 4,613 of record NZ_LSIS01000218.1, read on the forward strand.
ATATCGGTGAGCATGAAGAGGGTGTCCGACGTTTTCAGCAGGGGGGCGTGCCCCGGCTTTCGCCGGAGAGCGACCGGGACACGATGAGCGCCTGTCTAGCCATAGCCGCTCCGGCCAGGCAAGCGCCGCCGTTCAGCGGACGATGATTTCCACCCGGCGGTTGCCGCCGTTCTCGGTCTCGTCGGGGGTGGGGAAGCGCAACTCGGTCTCGCCGCGTCCCGTCGTGGTGATGACCTCGGCCGGGAAGCCCAGCTGCACCAGCCGTCCCTTGATCTCGTCGGCGCGCTTCTGCGACAGGGTAAGGTTATACTCGGGCTTGCCGACGGTATCGGTATAGCCGATGATCTCGAGCTCCGCGCCGGGCCGCGCCTTGAAATGCTCGGCAAGGGCATCGATCATCCCTTCCGATCCTGGTGCCAGCACGGTCGTGTCGGGAATGAAATACATGGTGAAGCGCGCCGGTGGCGGCGGCAGATTGGCAATCAGGCTGCGCTCCTCGGGCTTGAGCGCCGCCTCGCCGACGCCCTTGGGACGCGGCGCACAGCCCGAAAGCCTGGTGCGGGTGAACGATCCCGCAATGGTCGATCCGTCGGGATTGCCGCATTTCTCGTCGATGACCGCCAGCGCACCCTCGTTCGAGCCGTCCTCGTTGTTCATCAGCAGCAGCGAAGGACCGGCACAGCCGGCCAGGGTCAGCGCGAGCAGCGCGATCGAAAGACCCCTTGCGCGCATCATTCGGGCACGTTGATGATGAAGCGGGTGCCGCGCACGCCGAGCAACGAGGTCGGGGTGCGCACCTTCATCGCGTCGCGGCGCGACTTGGCGATCTGGCCCGAAACGACGCCCAGCGATCCGCGCTCGACCCGGGTCTCGAAGGCTCCCGAACGGGTGGTGCGGTCGAAGTCGAACTTGTCGACCGCGATGCGGCTATTAGGGCCAACCGAAAAGCGGGTATTGTCGGCAAAGGCGACCGCGATCTGCCCGCCCTTGCCGGTGACGAGCACGTCGCCCGGCAGGAGCGAGGTGCCAACCGCGGCATTGATCCGCGTGCCCTTGCGTTCGATCTGCGCGGCGCCGGCAGTTTTCTTGACCCGGCCGATATCGGCCCAGGCGGGTTGAGCGGTCATGGCCAGCAGCGAAAGTGATACAAGCAGTACGCGTCTCATATTAGGCATCCCCACTTGCCCGCATACATGGCATAAACTGCGCCATGACGTCGCGCAATTTCAATCCGTATCGCTGCGATCTGGACGGCAATGGTCCCGAATCGATACATCGCGCGGTCGCGCAGGCGCAGGCTTTTGCCGAAGAACATAGCCTGTCCCCCATGCTCAGCGCAAAGCTTGCCGTTCTGGTCGAAGAAGCTGTTACGAATGTTTACGAGCATGGCGCGGTGGAAGGCGCGTTGTCCGGCTGGCTGGAGCTCTATCCTGACCCGGCGGGAATCTGCATCATCCTGGCCGACAATGGCCGTCCGTTTGACCCGCGCGAAGCTGACGAGTTCGACGCGCCGAACGCGGAGCGCGGTGGCGGAGCCGGGCTCGCGATGATCCGCGCGTGGGCAGAGATTGCCGATTACCGGCGCGAGGACGGCTTCAATCTGCTCGAACTCGTGCTGCTCGGCTGAGCGTCGGCGCGACAGGCGGCGTTCAGGTCTCTGCCACCAGCGGGTTGATCGCGCCCTTGAGCTGGCTGCGCTGGTCGATCAGCCGCGCCATCTCGCCCTCGCCGGTGCGCAGCCGGGTCGGTGTCGTGCCCGCAAACAGCTTGAGCTCGCGGATCATGTGCGACTGGTCGTAGAACGCGTCGCGCAGATAGTCTGCCTCGTCGGGCTCGGCATCGATCAGCGAACGCGCGGCGCGCAGCGCGCGATATTTGCGCGACAGATATTTGGGCGGCATCCCGTAAAGCTGGTTAGCGTCCGCGCTCGTGGTGTAATTTTCGGTGGAGATTTAGGTGCTGCTGG
>NZ_LSIS01000219.1:0-2653 GCF_001556365.1 Blastomonas sp. CCH1-A6
CCCGCCCGCGACGAGGATGTTGGCGCGTGTCTGCACACCTTCGCGCAGCGCCGCGGCCTCGGCCGGCGACATGATCCCGGTCGCCGCGTAGTCGTCGAGCGTGAACACTGCAACGGCGGGCTTGCGGATGGCGAAGGCCGGCGCGGCGACGACGGGCGGCAAAAGCCCCTCAAACCGCTCGCCGCCTTCGGGCAGCTCGGCCGAGACGCGCGGGGACCGGGCGTGGACCTCGACGCCGACGTGGTGCGCGACCAGGCGAACGATGCGCTCGCCGTCCGCGGCGGCCAGCGTCATGCCGGTGTCGCTGATGCCTTCGCCGAGCCGATCGACCCACAGGCGGCCGTCCGGGTTCAGCATCACCTCGATGACGGCGGCATCGTCGAGCCAGGCGGCGATCGACGGGCCGAGCGCCGTGCGCAGCATCCGCGCGCCGCGTGACTTCGCCTCGGAACGGATCGGGTGGACGGTCAAGAAAAAACCCCTGATGAGGGCCGGGCGAACCGCCGCCCGGCCTCAGGGGCACATCAAGAGAGATAGAAAATGCCGTGCTTCAACAAGTAAATGTGGGCGTCGTAGTCTGGCGTAGAGAGACAAGAACTGGCGTAGTCAGCTCATTCTTCTTGGGAGCCAAAGTCCTCGCCGATTTCTTGTCTGACCTTCGGCCCTTTCGCGAGTCGGCGACCTAGCGCGTCCATGAAGGCGTCGTAGCGGTCGCCGCCTTGGCGACGCATCGCGGCCCGCTCACTCTCGGGCGGCGGCGGGGTGTTCGACAGCCAGAAGCGCACGAACAGCGCGATCATCTCGACGCTGATGCCGACATCGCGTTCCAGCCGGGTGATGCGCCGGTCCAGCTTGTCGAGCCGCTTGGCGATGGCGGCCTCGCGCTGCTCATCGGCGTCGGGCGACAGGAAGGAGGCGATGGCCGCCTCGGCGATCAGCGACCGCGACTTGTCCCTCCGGTCGGCATAGGCGGCAAGCGCACGCATTAGCTCGGGGTCGAGATAGACCGACAGCGGCGTCTTGGTCGTCATAGCTCGATGCCATCATCGGGATCGAGCGACGCCTGCCGGGCCACGCGCTGCATCTGGCGGCGCACCGTCGCCTGCCGCGCCGCGTCGCTATCGGGGTCGGGCTCGTCCAGCTCGAACTCATTGGCGGGCGCGGGCCTGGGCGCGGGCGCAATGTCGATATGGCGCTCCAGCGCCGGCTCGCGGCGGAGGTCCGCGTTCGCAGCGTCGTCCTCGGCATCCACCTTCTTGGCGGCCTTTTTCTTCTTCGGCTTCTTGGGGGATTCATGCTCGATCGGCTCGGGCATCGGCGGCGCCTCGATCGGCGGCAGGCCGCTCCAGTCGTCGGGACGCGGCGGGCCGCCTCCGACATTGCTATCGGGCGGCGACAGCACCCGCTGCGTGAACCGCCGGTCCTTGAAGTAGCGGACCTTCTTCGCCCGGATCGGCGGGATGCCCGCGACCATGACGATCTCGTCGTCGGGCGGAAGCTGCATGATCTCGCCGGGGGTGAGGAGCTGGCGGGCGGTCTCGGAACGCGAGACCATCAAATGCCCGAGCCAGGGCGAGAGGCGATGCCCGGCGTAATTCTTCATCGCCCGCATCTCGGTCGCGGTGCCGAGCGCGTCCGATATACGCTTGGCGGTGCGCTCGTCGTTGGTGGCGAACGACACGCGCACATGGCAGTTGTCGAGGATCGCGTTGTTCGGCCCGTAAGCCTTCTCGATCTGATTGAGGCTCTGCGCGATCAGGAAGCTTTGGATGCCGTAGCCGGCCATGAACGCCAGCGCGCTTTCGAAGAAGTCGAGCCGCCCCAGCGCCGGAAACTCGTCGAGCATCAAGAGCAGCCGGTGGCGCGACTGCCGCGCCTTCAAGTCCTCGGTGAGCCGGCGACCGATCTGGTTGAGGATGAGGCGGATGAGCGGCTTGGTGCGCGAGATGTCGCTGGGCGGCACGACGAGGTAGAGCGTCACCGGCAGCTCGCCCTCAACCAGATCCTTGATGCGCCACTCGCAGGTGCGCGTGACCTGCGCGACGACGGGATCGCGATAGAGGCCGAGGAACGACATGGCGGTCGAGAGCACGCCCGATCGTTCGTTGGCCGATTTGTTGAGCAGCTCGCGCGCGGTCGAGGCGACGACGGGATGGACGCCAGCCTCACCCAAATGCGGCGTCGTCATCATCGCCCATAGCGTGCTCTCGATCGGCCGGCGGGGGTCGGACAGGAAGGCGGCGACGCCCGCCAGCGTCTTGTCGGCCTCGGCGTAGAGGACGTGGAGGATCGTGCCGACCAGCAAGGCATGGGAGGTCTTTTCCCAGTGATTGCGCTTCTCCAGCGAACCTTCCGGGTCCACCAGCACGTCGGCGACGTTCTGCACGTCGCGCACTTCCCAGGCGCCCTTGCGGATTTCGAGCAGCGGGTTGTAGGCGGCCGACGCGCCGTTGGTCGGATCGAACAGCAGCACCCGCGCGTGCTGTGCGCGAAAGCCGGCGGTGAGCTGCCAGTTCTCGCCTTTGATGTCATGCACGATGGCCGAGCCCGGCCAGGTGAGCAGCGTCGGCACGACCAGGCCGACGCCCTTGCCGCTCCGGGTCGGCGCGAAGCACAGCACATGCTCGGGGCCGTCGTGGCGCAGATAGTCGCG
>NZ_LSIS01000220.1:0-275 GCF_001556365.1 Blastomonas sp. CCH1-A6
CGGCGGCATTGACCCAGAAGCGGTTGAGCGAATTGAGAATGCCGCCGAGCAGCGACACCAGCGAGATCAGCCCGAGATAGGGGAAGGTGATGATCGTCAGGTGCCGCGCCAGCGCAAACTTTTCCGGCCCGCCATCGGGAAAACCGCCGGTCATCGCATAGACGACGGGCCCGGCGGCCAGCATCATCAGCGCGGTGAACAGGACCAGGAACGGCACCAGCACCGACAGCACCTGGCCGGCAAAGGCCTTGGCGACGTCCAGCCCGGTACCGGGC
>NZ_LSIS01000221.1:0-4184 GCF_001556365.1 Blastomonas sp. CCH1-A6
GTTCAAGCGGATCGACCGCAGGCGGCACCTCCGCCCCCTCGCCCAGCGGGTCGAGCAGCGCGCCGAGGCTCTCGTCGAGATCGATATCGCCGATCAGCACCATGCGCGGCAACAGCAGCCCGTCGGCGGCATGGCGCACCAGCGCTTCGGTGATCGCGCGCCCGGCGCGATGGTTCGGGATCAGCAGCGTCGCGCGCGCGAGCCCCATCGGATCGCCGCCGAAGCGCCGAAGCAGGCCATCCGCTAGAACATCCGCAAACCCGCGCTGCGCCCCGATGGCATAGACTGCGGGGTTGCGCGCCTCAGGCATCCAGCAGCGCCTCTGCGGTGGGTTGGATCGCGGCGGGCGTGCCGACATCGAACCAGAGGCCCAGATGTGATATGCCGTAGACACGGCCCTCGGCCATCGCACGGTTCCACAGCACGTTGGTCGAGAACGCGCCCTGCGGCGGATCAGCGAGCAGGCGGCGCGAGAGCAGCTGGATGCCGGTATAGATATAGGGTGCCACATGGCCCGGCTTGCGGCGGCGGATGCGGCCCATCTGATCGAGATGGAAATCGCCGACGCCCTTGTAATTGTTGGCACGGCTGTGCGGCACCAGCAGCAGCAGCGCGTCCATTCGATCGTCGTCCCAGGCCGCGCGCAGCTCGTCAAAGCACGACCGCGCGCTTTCCAGCCAGACATTGTCGCTGTTGAGGCAGAAGAACGGGTCTTCCTCGATCATCGGCATCGCCTTGACCAGACCTCCCCCGGTTTCGAGCAGGAGATCGCGCTCGTCGGAGATCAGGATCTCGAACGGCCATTCGCGCGCCTTCAGATGCGCTTCGAGCGCATCGGCGAGATAATGGACGTTGACGATGACTCGCTGCATCCCGGCTTGGCCCAGATGATCGAGCACATGGTCGATCAGCGGCTTGCCCGCGACGCGCACCAGCGGCTTGGGCGTGGTGATGGTCAGCGGGCGCATGCGCTTGCCCAGCCCTGCGGCCATGACCATCGCGGTGCGGGCAAAGGACGGAGTATCGCTCACAGGTCGAACTTTCCGCCGAGCACGCCTGCCGGATCGCGCAGATCGGCAGGGATGTTCGCTTCGAACCACTCGGTGACGGGGCCTAGCGCGGGGTGCCTCAGGTCGCGCTCCATCGCCTTCCAGACGCGCGGGATCATCGTGGGATAGCGCGGCTTGCCGTCGCGCTTCCACAACCTCACGAAAATGCCGATGATCTTGGCATTCCGCTGCGCGCCCAGCACATGATAGGACGTGTCGAGATCGTACGCGGGCTTCGCCAGGTCGCGATAATGCGCCAGCATTTCGGCCTCGACCTCTTCGGACACGTCGCGCCGCGCGTCCTGCAGCAGGGAGACTAGATCATAGGCCGGATCGCCGACCAGCGCGTCCTGAAAATCAATCAGCCCCTGCGATCCGTCGGGCGGAAGCATGATGTTTTCCGAATGATAGTCGCGCAGCACCGTGACCTTGGGCGCTGACGGGTCCATCCCGTCGAGCACCGCATCCCAGGCCTTCGCATAGCCCTCGGCATCGACATCCAGACCGCGCGCGGGGCAGTACCATTCGGTGAACAGCGCTGCCTCGCGCTGATAGACCGCGCGGTCATAAGGCGGCACATCGGCGGGCGCGCGGCGGTGCAATTCCACCTGGGTCTCGATCGCCTGGCGGTAGATCGCGCGCTCGGCTTCGGCATCGCCGGCATCGACAGTCTCGCGCATCCGTTGGTCGCCGAAATCCTCGAGCAGCACCAGCCCGGCCCCTGCATCGACACCGAAGATCTCGGGCGCGCGCAGGCCTTGCGCGGTGAGATAGCGCGCGACATGGACGAACGGCTGCGGGTCTTCCTCGGGCGGCGGCGCATCCATCAGGATCGCTCGGCGATCGGGCTCGACCACGCGGAAATAGCGGCGGAACGAGGCATCACCGGGAATGGGCAGGATTTCGGCCGATTCCCAGCCCTGTGCATCGACAAAGGCCCGGATCAGCTGTTCACGCTCGCTCAAGACAATTCACCTGCAATCTGCTGCCAGCGCGCCTGCCAGTTCTGGCCGGGCTGCGCATCAATCCGGCGCTCGCTAGCATCGCTTCCGGTGATCCGCAATTCCAGCGTATCGGGACCCGCCAGCCCGCCGACGCGCTCGGGCCATTCGGCGATCAGCAACGCCGGATCGCCGGCATCGAGCCCCAGTTCCTCGAGCTCCATCGCGCCATCGAGGCGGTAGAAATCGGCGTGAATGACGGGGATGCGCACCTCGGGCGGATCATAGGGCAGGATCAGCGCGAAGGTCGGGCTGGGCACCTCTCCGGCAAAGCCCAGTGCGTTCAGGATCGCGCGGGCGAGCGTCGATTTGCCCGCGCCGAGATCGCCCGAAAGCGCGATCGTATCGCCGGGGCGCGCCATATCGGCGAGCTGCTGCCCCAGGCGCTGCATCGCCTCGATCGAACCGATGGTCGGCATCACGGCATCAGAATCGTGACGATGGTGCCCGCGCCCGGTTCGCTGACCAGCTCCATCCGCCCGCCATGCGCCTCGATCAGGTTCTTCGCCAGCGGCAGGCCCAGGCCCGAGCGCTTGGTCACCGGCTTGCCTCCCGCCTCGTCCGCCTGGAGCACGCCATCGAGCGCGCGCGCCTGCGCACGCGCATCGAGGCCAGGTCCGTTGTCCGACACCACAATGCGCAGCTTGTTCCGGAAGCGATCGCCGAGCAGCAGCACGCGCCCGCCTTCCTGGGTGTAGCGCAGCGCATTATCGACCACGGCGGTGATCGCCTGGGCAAAGCGCTGGCGATCGACCTCGGCCATGCCCGGGCCACCGTTCACATCGACCTCGAGCGCGATGTTGCGCCCCCCCGCCAACCCGGCCATGCCCTTGGCAACATCGACCAGCAGCGCCGCCATATCGGTCGGCTCGCGCTTGAGCGGCAATGTGCCCGCCTGGCTCTGGCTCAGATCGAGCACCATGTTGATCTGCGCCGACAGCCGCTCGACCGAATCGATGATCGCCTTGGCATAGTCCTGGCCCTGTTCGGACAGCGGCCCTGCCACCCCGCTCGCCAGCAGCTCGGCAAAGCCGCCGATCGAGGTGAGCGGCGTGCGGAATTCGTAGCTCATATTGGCGAGGAACTTCGTCTTGATGGCATCGGCCTCGACCAGCGCCTCGTTGCGTTCACGAAGGGCATCTTCCATCCGCTTGGCGTCGGACACGTCGATCATCGTGAACAGCGCGCTCGAATCGGGCAGCGGAATGCCGACGAAATCGAACACCCGGCCATCCTTCATCACCAGCTGGCCGGCGCGCTGGGTCCGGTCGAGCGTGGCCGACCGGATGACTTCCCGCAGCGCCGAGATCTGCGCCGGACGCTTGAGCTGTGGCGCGATGGCTTTCAGCAGCTCGTCGGCGCGCGGATGCTTGGCGAGCTCGGCCTCGTCGACCTCCCACACCGCGCCGAAGCGCGTGTTCCACAGGTGCAGCCGCCCGTCGGAGGTGAAGACGGCGAGCGCCTCGTAGAGGTTGTTGAACGTCGCGGTGCGCACCCGCAGCAGCGTGTCGCGCGCGCTCGCCAGTTGCACCTGCTCGGTCCGGTCCTCGAAGATCAGCAGCAGGCCATTATCGGGCGTCGGCTGGGCGATGGCGCGCAGATGCGTGCCGTCGGCGATCAGCCAGCTGTCCTCGACCGGGGCTGCCGACTGGAACCATTCGCGCTTCTCGTCGCGCCAGGCGGGAAAATCGCGCACCTGCGGCACACGGCCTGCCTCGCGCATCCGGTCGATCAGCCGCTCGAACTCCAGCCCGTCCTGCAGCCATTGCGGCTTGAGCTGGAACATGCGCACGAACGGCTGGTTGACGAAGATCAGGCGGCGCTGCGCATCGAATTGCGCCACGCCCGCCGACAGATTGTCGAGCATGTCGCGCTGGGCATCGCGGAAGCGCTCGGTCGCCTGGCGCGCCTGGATCAGGTCGTGCACGTCGATGGCATAGCCCGCGATGCCGCGCCCCTTGATCGGCAGATCGACCACCTCCATCGCGCGCCGCGTGCCCGCGATCGTCGTGGTGACCGTGCGGCGCGAGGGCGTATTGCTCTCGAACGCACGCGCGGCGACCGCGAGCGGCGTGAGCCCATCGACGGTCTCGACCAACTCCTGCCCGGCCTCGACGACATCGGCGGCGCTGCT
>NZ_LSIS01000222.1:0-17655 GCF_001556365.1 Blastomonas sp. CCH1-A6
CCTCGTCGCCAGCGACCGCCACGCCGACCGTGCGGCATACCGTCGGTCGCGCCGCCTCCCAGCCAGCTCCCGTCAGTAGGCCCTTGCGAGGATCGGCATAGCGAAGTGAGCGAACGGGAAAGACGTCGCGGCGACGGATGGCGCGGCGTAGTCGGTCGAGCGTACAAAGCCGGTATCCGATCAGATCGAATGCACCGTCCGCGGTCTTCAGCTGGCGGGCCCAGGCCTTGGGTACGAAAGATGTTGGTACCGGTCCACGGCGCTTTTCACCCTGGTGAACTCTCCGCAGGTGATCGACCGCGTCCAACAGCGGCTGCCCCGCTGGCGCCGCCGCAAGATCGAGCCCAGCAAGCATCTTCGGCAGATAGCGCATCGTGCCAGTCTGCTGGCGCAACTCGACGAAGTAGCTCTCGTCGGTCGGCCGGGCGAGCAGGTTCACCTGCGCGACGGCCTCGGTCAGCGCTGCCCGGTCGACGAGCGCGAACACGGCTGCGCGGACCTCGGTGTCGCCGATACTGTCATCGAGCAGCACCGCCCCGACATCGCGAAGCCGGAGCGATGCGGCGTCGAGATCGCGCAGTGAGCGCATCCGCGCCTCCTTGGCGTTGATGCGCGCATTGGAGAACATCTTGGTCGACACGGCGTCGAACAGGTCGATGACATCGTCGCTGGCCGACGCTTCAAGCGTCCGGATGAAGGCAACCAGGGTCGCCGCGCGGCGATCGTCCGGCAACCGGGCGACGGCCTGCGCTTTCGCGGCGCCGGCAAATCGCGCTAATGCGGCGGCCTTGCCGGGCGGTACGCGGTCGAGTTCGGGCAAGCCTGTGGTGAATGTACGGATTTCGGTCAGTCGGTCGATGGCCCGGCTGATCTCAGGGCCGCTTTGCAGATATGGCCCATCACGGAGTCGATCGAGCGGGCTTTGCCGTCCATCTTCGGCAACAGCGACGAGCGTATCGAGCCGGGTACGTTGCTCTGACGTCAGCTTGTCGACCAGGCGGCGATGGACGTGCGCGGCGACTCGCGTGCGGACCCGTGCGATATCGCGCTCGAGGACGGACAATCCCGGTAACATCACCTTGAACTCGAGCAGCCATGTCGCGGCTGCGTCGAACAGGGCCGACGGTCGATCGGTGCCCGTCCAGCACAGCGCATACAGGAAACGATGCAATCGGAACGCGACGCCGGGATCGGAGAAGACTCGGTAGCCATAATGAATGCGGATGCGCGGGCCGTGCCGCCATCGTCCCTTGGTCGCGCAATATCGCGCCATTAGTTCGGCCGATCCGTCGATCGCCAGTTGGTCGCCAGCAAATCGCGTGACGGACGCAGGTATTTGCGCCGGATCTTCGAGAAAAGTGCCGAGCAGCCTCAACGAGCCAAGCTGCACCGCGACACCGAACCGGTTGTGGTCGCCGCGGTGTGCGCCGATGAACGCCCGGTCCGCATCGTCGAGATGAAAGTGCCGCGCCAGCTGTTCCGAGGTCGGATCGCCTACGAAGCGACCATATCGCAGTGCCTGGTCGTCCGAGAGAAAGCTGACTGGCACCGCTTCACGCTATGCCGCTGCCGCGGATCTGGTCCCGCGCTTGGCCAACAGTTCGCTGGCCCGCTCTCGCGGCTGTCCTTTGGCGTCGACATAGGCATAGAGTGTCGACACCGATACTCCGAGCTGGACAGCGACGTCGCGCGCGGCATTGTCGCGGTCTGCCATCAACGCCATTGCGGCCTTCAACTTCTGTTTCGTCATCACCCGTGGCCGCCCGCCCGCGCGGCCACGGGCCCTGGCCGCAGCCAGCCCTGCCATCGTGCGCTCGTGGATCAGGTCGCGCTCGAACTCGGCCAGGGTTGCGAAGATGCCGAACACTAACCGGCCCGTGACGGTCGTCGTATCGATATCGCCGGTCAGCACCTTCAGGCCGACGCCGCGCTTCTGCAGATCTCCGACCAGCCCGACGACGTGAGGCAGCGACCGTCCAATTCGGTCGAGCTTCCAGACAACAAGAGCGTCGCCATCACGCATGATATCGATTGCCTTGTCGAGCCCAGGCCGTTCGGTCGTACGGCCCGAGCAAACGTCGTCGAAGATCCGGTTGCATCCGGCACGATCGAGCGCATCACGTTGCAGATCGAGATTCTGCTCGCCCGTCGACACCCGCATGTACCCGATCAGCATCGACGCCCGCTCCCTCTTGCATCAATCTATCGAACGATGGGTTTACCGGCTATAGGTTTCTGGACGGGTAGATGTGAGATTGAAGGCCGTCCAGTGGGTCGATCGCGTTCGTCGGACCGCTTCGCATCAAACCGGGGTTTGTTGTGACCGCATGGTTCAGCGTTGCATCTGGCCCTCGAGCAATGTATGCACGATAATGTCAATACAGGAAGTTTTGTGATATTTGAGTGGGACGACGACAAGGCCGCTGCCAACCTGCGCAAGCACCATGTCGCATTCGAGCTGGCTGAGCTGGTCTGGGATGATCCCGCCCATATCATCGTGTTTGATCGCTATGAAAACGACGAAGAACGCTGGCACGCGATTGGCTTGGTACGCGGCATATTGATCTTAACGGTCGTCCACACGCTCCCCACGGGTGACGATGAGAACAGCATACGTATTATCAGCGCCCGAAAAGCGACAGCCGATGAAAGGAAACGTTATGAAGCACAAGATGACTGAGGCTGACATAGCGGCCCAAATTGCGCAGCTAGTGGACATGCCTGACACTGACATCGACACGGCGGATATTCCCGAGGCACCGATTGAGAATTGGGCTTTGGCAAAGCGTCCCGGTCTTTACAAGCCGCGCAAAAAACCCGTTACCCTGCGGCTCGATACCGATGTGGTGAGCTGGTTCAAGGATCACGCGCAATCGGGGGGATACCAGACCGAAATAAACCGCGTGCTGCGCCGTTATGTCCATGACAACGCGGACCGGAGATAAGCGGCTGCTTGGCTTATGTAGGTTTTCTGTTCCGTTGCTACTCAAACCCCAAGATGAGACGCCAAACGTTTCCGAAGACCAGATGAACCATTATGCGGGTATCCTTGAACACGATCACCCGACTAATTCCGCGACAAGCACGGCTCCGGAGCCGACTACGCCGGATCCAGCAAAGAAGCAGTAGCTACCGCGTCGTTGATACCCGAAAGCTTTGGGATCAACGACGCTGATCGATCAGGCGCCTCTCGGCGTGCGACCGCTATTGTGCATGCTGACGATCTTCCAGCTGCTTCCCACGCGCCGCAAGACGCTGGTTGCGACGCCAAGGCGTTCAGCAACAGCCCCGGTCTTCGGCTCGATCCTGTAGCGATAGCTCTCGGTCGCGAGGGCGACCGAACCTTCGAAACGGACGCTGACCTTGTAGTCTGAGAACTTGAACGATTTGAACGCCGCCAGCTCCGGCCCGAGATGATGGGCGAGGTAGGTCGCATAGGTCCCCTCGGAGCCGCCCGTTTCGAAAATCTGGGAGTCGGCCGCGAAGAGACGTTCTGTCCCGGTCGCGTCGAGCTTCTCGATCGCCGCCTTGTACTCAGACAGCACCGCTTCCACGGCTTTCGTGTCCACCATGCGCGATGCAGGCTGCGCAGCGACCGCAATCGGCACTACCAGCGACGTGGCCACAGCCACCCTCAAAGCAAAAATCATCTTTCCCCCTTCAGAACGCAAGATGGTTGAGGCCGCCATGCATGAACGTGCCCCCCAGGAACCCCTGTACCGATATTGCCAGCGTCATCAAAGCGAGCAGCACCCAGTAGACAGTACGCGATCGGTCGGGTGCTCTACGGTGCGCTGTAGCCAGGTAGGCAAGGCCTATTCCGAATACCGCGATCGAGGTACCAAGCCAGCGATGGGTCATCAGAATAGGGTTGCGGTCCGATAGATAAAAGCCGCCAGCGAACCAGCCGAGGAACGCCGCCACGATAGCCCCCAGCGCTCCGACCACGAGCATGACGTGCGCCGCCCGCTGATAATCGCGGTTCTGGCGCCATAGCCCGAACAGCTCGACCGCGAATGCACCGATGAACAGTGCGATTGGGAAATGGATGACCATCGTATGGACGCGGCCGAGCCAGCTCACGAGGCGCTCGCCGAAGCTCTTGTTTTTGTTGGCGCCCTCATCGTGCATGCCGCCCATCGCCATCTCGTCACCGGCCATATTCATACTGGGGCTCGTCATCGAGCCCATGTCCATGTGATCATCTGCCTTGGCGGGGGCTGTGCTATTGGCCACCCCGGGGCCTGCGCCCAGCGCGTCATGATCTTCATGCGCGAACGCAAGCGAGCCCGTCGACAGCGCGACAAAGCCCAGCACTATCATTGTCAACCGCTTTGCCGATCGCATCATAACATTTTCCTCGTCTTGAGTGATTTTATCGCTCGTATTGTTTTTGGACTGTTGCCGATCGATCAGTGATCTGACCGAGGCTCTAACCGGCCATCGTCAGCATGCCCGGAGCAAGCGCCATCCACATCGCCATGGCCACCATCATCACATTCTCGGTCAGCGAGATGAAGCCGAGGGGCACGTTGCTATCCCCTCCCACGCAAGCGCATTTCAACTCGCGTTTATCGATATAGACAGCCTTGAACACCGACACCGCGCCGATCGTCCCGATGACGAGAGCAACCGGCACCGATAGCCAGGTCAGAGCGCCCGCGATCATCAGCACGCCCGCGCCACCTTCGGCAAACGGGTAGATGTAGGAATAGGGCACCCAGCGTTTGGCGAGCAGATCGTACCCTAGGAACATACTGGAAAAGCTTTCGATGTTCTGGAGCTTCAGCAGCGCCAGGACGCACATCGAGAAGGCGATGAACCATTCGCCTGCGCGGATCGTGAACGGGGTGCCGAACACGGCATAGCTCGTGGCAAGCGCCATCAGCGCCGTCATCGCGAAGACCGCGATCACTGGACGGTAGGAGACAGCTTTCGGGTCGCTGACCGTCTTGCCGAAAAAGCGGCGCAGATCGTCATAGCCGCCTATTCGCTCGCCCGAGATAAATGTCTGGGGGGTCGTCTTCACCCCATACTCCACCTTGAAGGCATCGGTTTCTTCGCGGGTCGTAAGCCAATGATCCTCGACCGCGTAGCCCTCGCGCCGCAGCAGGTCCTTTGCTTTAAGACCGTAAGGACACGTGTGTTCGGCCGTCACCATCCGGTAGGTGGTTGCCCGCCTGGCCGCGCCGCTAGTCATGTGCATCTCCGCTTCTTTTCTCCGCCTGCAAAGTGCGAGCGAATACCCCCAGGTCATCCACTGAATCGTCATGGCGCAGGCGCCTGCGGAACAACCTTCCAGGGTCGCCAAAGGGCACATTCAAGGCCCTGACCATGCCGTCCCGGGATGCCAGCGGGCCGCTGGAATCGCTCCCGACAATCCGCTGGCAGCTACCGTCGTTTTACTTGTGCTTGCCTGCCTCGGGATGCCCACCCTTGTGATGAGCTGCTTTCTTTGGAGCGGCCTTCTTCGGAGCGGCCTTCTTGCTCTTCACGTCCATCTTCGATCCGGGCGCCATTTTCATCCCGGCCATCGAGCCGCCATTTGACTGCGCCGACGCGGCGCTGATCCCGGCAGTGGCGATACCGATGGCAGCTGCGGTCTGAAGGAGCCTCACGGCGATATTCATCTTGGTCATAACGTCTCCGATCGTGCCTAGGCCAGCGGCGGTGCAACCGTCCTGCCTACAAGATGATACGCGCCGGGAGGCGTTTGCCCTCGCCGGCCTGAAGCATGACAATCGCAGCGACAATTACGGCCTAACCCAATCCAGATGAACCGGACTGCCGCTTGCTCGTTAAGGATCGAACCACAAAGAAAGGAAACAGCATGATTCGTCTCCTCAGTATGATGAGCATCGCCGCAGCGACCGTCACCGCCACGCCGGCACTTGCCCAACATTCGCAAATGGGCGGAATGGCTATGCCCGGGATGCAGGGCATGCAGAACATGGGGCCAGCGCAAAAAGAGCTTTCGGCCGCGATGGACCGCATGAACCAGGCGATGATGCAGGGGATGATGGACCCCGATCCTGCCAAGGCATGGATGAAGAGCATGGCCGCTCACCACCGCGGCGCGATCGAGATGTCACAGATTATCATGCGTCATACAAAGAACGCAGAGGTGTTGGCAGAGGCTCGAAAGACCGTCGATGACAATCAGCGCGCGCTCGCTGAGTTGCAAGCAAAGATGCGCTGATACTTAACTGTCGCCCGCGGTCCGGTGAGGGGTGGCGACAGGCACCAGCCCTCACACGCGTGGCTCTGAGGGAAAAGATGACACGCTCGCCACTGACTTGGCGTGAACGGTCGCTGACAAATGCATTCAGACCTGCTTCAACGCGGACGATCTACCAAGACCTCACGTGATTGAACGATGAGGAGAACAGAAATGTTCGGCAAAATGTTTGCGGCTGTTGCGCTGGTCGCCTCTACAGCTGGTGTTCTGGTGCCAAGCGCGGCGCTTGCCCGGGATCGCGACCATGGTGGTTGGCAGAACCGAGCTGGTCATGAGCAAGGCGGGTATGGCAACCATGGTTATAACCGCCGTGGTGGGCATGGTTATAACACTGGCAACAGCCATTATAATGGCAATGGCAACGGCTATTATAACAACAGTGGCTACTATCCTCGCCAACATGCCTACAAGCGACAGCATGGGTATGATCGCGGGTATAATCGGCACGACCAACGCGGCTACGACAACTATCGCGGCCATTGATCTGGGTTCTCATCCCGAGACTTAATCGGATCGGGTGCGTGCATCGCAAATACATTTCCGATAATATCTCGGATCGGCTTACTCCGACTCTCTGAGGCGGAGCAAGTTGTGGATTGCTGTTGCTGCCTGCGCGGCTTGACCCATTGCAACACTGATTTGATCCAGACTCTCGACGACATCCCCGGCCGCGAACAAACCGCTGACCGAGGTCTGTTGATGTGCGTCGGTGATAACGCAGCCGCCTTCGCTAAGTTTTACCCCCATCTCAGCGACGAGCTGGGTGTGCGGCGAGGAGCCAAGTGCCGGATACAGGGTGTCAAACGAGAACCGTCGCCCATCTGCCAGTCGAACCGCAAGTTGATCGCCATCGATCGATATTTCGACTACCGCTTCTTTGATAATTTCGACACCAAGTCCAACGAGCCGCGCCTCGTCCGGCCACGAGAGTTCGGGCGATCGTTGCGCCAGCAGCGTCACCCGCGCACCATATGGGCGTAGGAACTCAGCCTCGGCAGCGCCATGGTCGTCGCAGCCGAGCACAGCGATATTGGCGCCCTTAGCCTCATATGCGTCGCACACCGGGCAATAGCGGATCAGGCCGCGCGCCAATGCGGCGTCGTGCGACGACTGAGGCATCGAGGGCCGGTGATTCCGAACGCCGGTCGTCAAGATCACGGTACGGGCTTGCCAGTTCGTCGCATCCGTCGCGACGGAGAACCCGTCCTCGACGATCGCCAGGCGGACCACCCTGCCCTGCTGGATCGTTGCACCATACGCTTGCGCCTGTCGCTTCATCCGCGACAGCAGGTCCGCACCGCCAATCCCGTCCGGAAAGCCCGGCAGATTGTGGGAGCGCGGAATCGAACTGGCGCGGCCTGCGCCTGCGTCGATGACAACACAGTTGCGAAGAAAACGCCCGAGATAGGTCGCGGCAGTCAGTCCGGCGGGGCCACCGCCGATGATGATGCAATCCACTTTTTCCTGCGACGTCGACCCGTCAGCTACCGTGCTCATAAAGCCATTCTCCCAAGCCGGCTCCAGCGCGCGCTCTCTTCAGGTTTACGCGCTCTGGCAGCTCACCCCTCGCACACGTCGAGCGTCGCGCAGGATAATCCCTTCCCCGCTTACGCCCTATGGTCGCCGTTCCAAGTCCGATGGCGGGTCGCGGCCACGATGCTCCGCCGCTAATCGATCGTAGCTCCGGGACGGGCTGCAAGCCGGATGCGTCGGCGGCCGAACATCACGGTGCGTTGGCGGTCACTGACGCCATCAATGCGTCTTGGCTCGCCATTCAAGCAAAGTTGAATGGTGTCACTGCGGCCGAGATTTCTGTACGAACAAGCTCGAACAGATTGGCGCTTCAATGACTGCCGTGACCGCCGCCACTATGACCACCACCGCCGCGATGGCCAAAGCTGCTGCCGTGCCCATAACCACCACCGTGGAGTCCGAATCCGATCCCAAACGAACCGTAGAAGGGCGACCCATAGCCCGGATAGCCATAGTAAGGATCGTAATAACCCCCGCCGCCCCGATAGCGCGCGTTATAGGCCAGATCCCGGGCCGGCACCGCGATCAGGCAAGCTTGTACACCTTGCGTCTGGGTCGCCGGGACCGGCGTGGCTGGAGGCGCGTCCAAAGCTGACAAGGGCTGCGCTACGAATGCTCCCGGCGTGTTACACGGCACCGCGAAATAGGCGATATTACGGCTTGGCTGTCCATACGTCGCGCAACCGCCAAGTGCCGCTGCCAGTCCGGAAATTGCCGAAAGTTTTAAAATCTGCGGTGACATGCGGAGCCTCCATCAATTGGCCTGGATCACGACTGTCGCTGAGGCTGCAAGGCGCATGCACGGCCTCAAACGCTGCTGCCAACCCGAAGCGCCGGCCGGATACGCCGGCAGACCAGGCGCGGCAGCATCGCCAATATTATTAGATACGCGTCTGGCCCGAAAATCCCTCAAAACGCCGCCTGCTCACTCCATCGCTGCGAGCAGATCATCGACCGTCGTGGTCGCGAACGCGGTAAAGCTGTCCGCGACGGCATAGGGGAGCAACAAGTGGTGGCCGGCCAGCAGCGCGCCGCAGCTGTAGACGACGTTGGGAACATAGCCGTCGCGCTGCTTGGGGCTGGGAGCCAGGACCGGGCGCGGCGTACGCGCCAGGAGCTTCGAGGGGTCGCGCTTGTCGAGGAGGCATGCGCCGATGCAGTAGTTGCGCACCGTGCCAACCCCGTGCGTCAACACCAGCCATCCCTCGTCGACCTCAATCGGTGAGCCGCAATTGCCCATCTGGACAAACTCCCACGGATAGCGCGGCTCGATCAGCTTGGCGCCGCCGGCCCAGTGAAGGATGTCGTCAGATTCCAGCAGCCAGATATTCTTGTTGTCCTGACGGCCCAGTATCGTGAACAAGCCGTCGATCCGACGGGGGAAAAGCGCCATCCCCTTGCCCGTCGAGGCATCGCCGGTAAGCGCGCGCATCTCGAAGGTGCTGAAATCGGTCGTGGTCAGCAGCTCCGATCGCGCCTCTGCGCCACTGAACGCGGTATAGGTTCCATGATCGGCGAACGTGCCTTCACCCTCGTCAAAACGAACCAGCCTGAGGTCCTCGATCCCCTGGCGTTGGCTGGGCAGCACGGGAAACAGCACGGTCTCGGATAAGTCTTCGCTGCCGCTATACCGAAGGCGGACCACGTCGCCCGTATCGGCACGCTCAATGATCGGCTGCATCGACACCGAGCTGGGATCATCCACAACCAGCGCGCCGCCGGGCTTCCACCGCCCCGTGCGGAAAGTCACGGAAGAAAGATGGCCCTCGCCGATCCCGCGCAGCGACAGAATAATCCGAACCTCACCATCGGTAACGTCGCTCTGGTCGGGATGGAGCACGGCGCTGGGATTGAACAACGCCGCGCTCTCATAGGCGTATTCCTGGCTGAAATAGGCTCCAATCAGTCGACGTCGCGCATCGTCGCAGCGGTCGGCACCTTTGAAGTGATCGGCGACCTCGTCGAAACGCCGCCGCAGCATCGCGTCGACGTCGCGGTGGTTCTCGTCCAGTGACGCGGTGACGCCCTCCAACTGGCGGGTCAGTTCCGCCTCGCCAAGCGACAGGATCAGATCGACCGTCTCCTGGGTGCGGGTCGTGCCAGCGTCAAAGCCTTGCGGATAGCCGGGCTCGAACGGCCTGACCAAAGTACGCGACGGGTCGGGCCGCAGCGTGACACGAGGAAAATGGAGCTTCGCGCGCTGGATCATGTCAGGCTTTCTCGAATGGCGGCATGAGAATGGGCGGGCTTGGCCAAATTAAACGAGGCCATGCGCATCGCGGACTGTGAAGGGAATATTAACCAGGCATCTTCATTATGCGGGTGTCGTCCTCATTCCCGCGAGAGAGCATGCCATCCTTGATTTCCGAAGCGATGACCGTTGGCGGTGCGACTAGCATTCTGCTGGGCATGATCGGGCTGGCGTGCGTTGTTATCTGGCCATTCCTGCGCTGCTTGCGTCGGGTAATCATCGTCCAAGGCGTCGGCGCGATCGCCTTTGCACTGCAATTCGCCGCCCTTGGTGCCTCGACCGCAGCGGTGGCTTGCGGCATCTCGCTCGCGCAGCTGCTGATCGCGTTGACCGTGCGGGATCGTGGGACGCGGTTGGCGCTCAACGTCGCGAGCCTCGCCATCCTTGTCACGCTGGCTATTTTCACATGGGCAGGCATATCATCGCTTCTCGCTGGCTGCGGCAGCATCGTCAGCATGGCCGCGCGCAACCAGCCATCGCCTTTACGGATGAAAATAGCTTTCCTGATCGGGGCTCCTTTCTGGCTGGCGCACAATATCATCGTTGGCGCGCCGTTTGCCCTCACGGTGGATTTCATATCTATCTTCACCAACATCGCGGGGCTTTGCCTAGCGTCGTTCGGGGTGCGGAAGAGCCTGCGAGACGAGGGTTCAGGCAAGGCGTCGCGAGGAGCAGGGGTCGTTTACTGGGCCTTTTTCCGCCAGCGTTTCAGCTGGGCGGGCCTCGCTAGGTTGAACCGGTATTCTGTCGCGGCGCAACGGGAGCGGCGCGCATGAGCCGTTTATCGGCCTCTGTGCCGGTCGCGCTCCGCTTCGTCGAGGGGAGCGCGCGTGAGAGCGCATCGCGCAGGTTCATTGCCCGGGCGGCGGGCGTTCGTGATGCAAAGGCGCTTGCCTCTTTGAAAACAGCGTTGAGCACCGAAGCCGAGCATATGGTGTTCGACGTCGCTGACCCCCGTGCCTTGGTGAAACGCTGCGTATCGGAATTGCGGGCTACAAGGTTTGGAAAGCGCGGCATTTTTCTTATCGAAACGGGGCATGGCATTGTCGGCTATGTCGATATCCGGCAAGTGCGGGAAGAAGGAGCAGAGGAATTCGCATCCTTCGATCTGGCGATCCGCAAGGAATATTGGGGGAACGGGCTCGGATCGCGGCTGCTCGCTCTTGCGGAACAATGGGCTGAAGAACGCAAACTGCGCTTCATCATTATTTCGGTGGCGATACAGAACGATCGAGCCAGGGCACTTTATGACCGTCTGGGTTATAGTATCTGCGACACGGTACGGACGGAGGGGAATAGCAAAGTGGCGCCACGGAAGCATACATCATGGGGCGCATGATTATGAAAACTGACCGACCGCGGCCAGGATCGATCTTGGAAGTGCGTAGCTCCGTCGCTCCGCTCGAGCACAGCCGGCTCCTCACGGGCTGCCCGTAGCTATGCTGAATGTCCGGCGCATCATCGTTTTGGGGCTGATGGTCGTGTTGGCCAACCCGGCTATCGCCCAGGACGCGCCTGCGAGCAAACCCAGGACTGCGGCGGGTGCGATCAAGTTCATCCAGGATATGCTGACCCGTGGCACGGCCGAAGCAAAGCCTTGGCCGGGCTTCGCGCGCGTGTCGCAGGTGACAAACGTAGCCACCAAAGGCAATTGCCTGATCACGTTGTCGCTGGCGGACAAGAGCGTTATTCGGATCGATCTGGCGCGCGCGGTTGGTTTGAGAAACAGAATATCGACGAATGCACCGCAATCCGCAGTTGAGATCGTTGGCGGGGTGCAACCCTACGAGGGCGTCGACCTCTATCTGGGCGACAATGCCGCAGTGCGACGTGCAAGTGACGCCATGACCTTTCTTCAAACATCCTGTGACATGTCAGCTCAGACCGGATTTTGATCAGCTTGCTGAGGGCGCACCCTTTAATTCGAACGGTATACGAACCAGGCCTCGCACCTCGCTTGGCCGACCATCGATGATCGTGGGTGACCATCGCCACTGGCGCACGGCGCTCAAAGCTGCCTTATCGAGCCGGTCGACCCCACTGCTGTCGGCGATCGATATGGCTGCTACGCGACCTTCCTCGTTGACGACCACCATGAGAACGACGGTGCCGGTTTCACGCCGACGTCGCGCTTCTGTGGGATAACGGGGCGGCTCGGCTGAGAGGAGCCGCGTGCTCAGGTTCACCATCGTCTCGGTATCGCGGGGCGGCGCGGACTTGGTTTCCTCGGCTTGGACCGGCGGTGGCTGCGGGGTCGGCTCCAGTTTCGTGATCGACTGAGCCGCGGCAGGCGCGGTCGGTATCGCCACGATCGGGGGAGGCGCCACTATCTGCTGGCGCTCCGGTGTTCGTTCAATGACCTTCTCAGTAGGTAGCGTGACCGGCTCCGGTGGAGGTGGATCGAGCGGAAGCAGGTTGACGACCAGCGGAGGCGCCGAGGCGAGCCGGACGTTGCCAACTTCCATATGCTGGAGCGCGATGAACCCGGCCGCGTGGATCGCGGCGATGAGGCCGATCGAGATCCAGCGAGGCTGCCGGCTTGGCTGGTACCGGCCGGGCATCTCGCCTTCCTGCGACGCTTTTATCGGCTTATCGGCTTCTCGGGGAGCTTCGCCTTGACCATGATCAATGACCTTCATTCGATCACTCACGCAGGGTCTCGGGAGCGGCCTGGTAAACGCCTGTCCGCACCCGCACGAGCAGCCCCCGCTTGAACATCAGGCTGACGACCTGGCGCGAGACACCGAAGCCAGCGAGATCACCTAACGATGTATGACCCCGCGCTCGCACGAAGCCGAGCGCTTTTGCCTGCAAGCTCTCCGGCGATGGAAAGTATGGTGACCGTGTCCGCTTGAGCGGAAGGTTGGTGACCGGAGAAATCGAGACCGACAGCTCCTCACACATCTCGGTCAGACCAGCGAGTCGAGCGAGCGTTGCATGGGTCAGGTAAACGCCGTCGTGGGCGAGGCGCCGCGCGCAGGCGAGCGCGACCGGGCGGACCGCCTTGCTGATCGTGATGGCCATACCGGGATTATCGCGCTGCAATCCGGCGATGATGCCGAGCAGGCACAGCTCATGACCGGTCACATAGACACACCCGATCGGCGCCGGGCGAAAGCCGATGGCTGACCCCGCGAGGCGGAGCTGATGGAAGAGGGCAGGCAACTCGCCGGTTGTGGCAGTCGGATCGGCCCCCCGAAAGAGGCCGATCACGTAGCGTTCGCGTGGGGCGAGCCGGGACAGGCTAAACACGCGCATGGGGGCGTCAGAACCGAGCGTTGACGCCAACCCGGAAGGCCGTCGGTGAGCCCGGCGTGATGTTGGTGTTGCTGAACGAGTACAGGAAGTATCGCGCGTTGAAGATGTTTTCTACGTTGAGCTGAAGATCGAGCTGGGGCGTGAGGCGGTAGTAGATCGCGCCATCGACGCGTGTGTAACCAGGCATGGATACGAGGTTGTCCGTTGCCGCGAAGCGCCGCCCCTGACGAATCACGCCGACCGCGGCGCCGAGCGATTCCGTTGGATCGAACCGCGTCCACAGCGCAGCCGCGTGCTTCGGCACGTTCGGCACCCGGTTCCCGCGCAGCACCGTTTCCGACTGCGTATCGAGGAACTTCGCGTCGGAATAGGTGTAGGAGGCGATCAGGCTGAGCTGGTCCGTAATCTCTCCCTGCGCGCTCAGCTCGACGCCCTTGGTGCGCTGGCGACCGATCGGGACCGTCGGCGAACTGGGATTGTTGGGATCACTCAGCGCCAGTACATTGCTGCGATCGAGCTGGAATACCGCGCCCGCGACATTGAAGGTCGGGAGAATGTCCCACTTCGCGCCGATCTCGTAATTCTGATACTTCTCCGGCGCGAGGCTCTGATTGGTCAGGTTGAGGCCGGCGAGTTGATCGCCGCCGCGCGGCAGGTAGGTCCGCGAGTAGGCGGCGTAGATCGACGCCTGCTCGACAGGCTTAAAAATCAAACCGGCGCGGGGCGACCACAGGTTATCAGTGACATCGAACTCGCGCTGCTGGCCGGCCGGGAAGCCGATCGTCCGCTGATCGCGCACCTTCGTGCTGAAGTTCTCGTAGCGAATGCCGAGCACGACCTCGAACATCGGCGACAGCGCAATCTGATCCTGGATGTATCCGGCGGCGACCTTGGCGACGCTATTATTCTGGCCGCTGCTCGCGACTTGGCGCCACAGCAGGTCGGGACGACGGATGCGGGGCGCCGCAATTGTCGCGAAGACCGTCTGGACACCCTGCGCGTTGGTGGAGGTCGGGAAAAAGCCTTCAAGGCGAAGGTTGTCCGTTTCTTGCCGGCCAAACTCGGCACCGATCAGAAGCGTATGCTCAATGGAGCCGGTCGCAAATCTCGCGTTGAGGTCAGTCTGATTGAACAGGTTCTCGCGCTGGGTCGCGTTATCGTAGGCCTGGATTGGGACGATCGTGCCCGGCGCGTAGCTGCCAGCCGGGAGGCCGGCAGGATTGACCTGGGTGGTCGTGTTCACCGCGCCGGGAAAGACGTTGCGGTAGAATTTGTCGTATTGGGCATAGCGCGTGCGGTTGCGGATCACCACGTCGTCGCTGAAGCGGTGCTCGATGAACAGCGTGCCGGCGTCAGTGCTGGTCCAGGTCGGGCTATTGTCGGGGTCGCCGAAAAACTCCCCGCGCCGCGTGCGCAGTGGTTTGCCCAGGTAGGAGGACACGCCGCGGTCAGCGACGCGATCGTCCTCGAAATGCTCGTATCCTATCGAGACCGTCGTGTCCGCGCCGAGTGCCAAGGTGGCGGTGGGGTTCAGGCCCCAGCGCTTATAGTCGACTCCATCACGGTAGCTGCCGCTGTTCTGGTAGACACCCGTCAGCCGGAGCGACAGCATGTCGTTCACCGGTGCGCCTAGATCGATCTGGCCGCGATAGTGATCGAAGCTGCCCGCCTCGACACGGCCGCCAATATGCTGCCGACCATCGGCGACCTTGGTGACGCGGTTGATAAGGCCGCCGACGCCGCCGCGGCCAAAAATCATCGCGTTCGGCCCTTTGAAAACCTCAAGCCGCTCGATGTTGTAGAGGTCTCGATAGGTCTGAACGTCATCACGGATGCCGTCGACGAAGAAATCGCCGGTGGTCGAGTTACCGCGGAACGACAGGGTTTCCCGGTTGCCCTCGCCCTGCGACGCGAAGACGCCGGGAACGTAGCGGATCGCGTCGCCGATGCTGTTTGACGCCTGGTCGGCGATTTGCTTCACCGGAACGACGGTAACGCTTTGGGGCACGTCAACGAGCGGCGTGTCGGTCCGGGTCGCACTGACGCTGCGTGAGACCTTGTAGGAGGTCTCCGCCTCCTGTTCGTCAATGGCCGTGTCGGTCACGGTCACCGTGCCAAGCTCGGCAGGCTTGCTCTGCGCCTGTCCCCAGGCTGGCGATCCAGCAGCGATCAGCAACGTCGTCGATAATGCGCCTAGCGAGACGCCCTTGATAATGGTCTTCATAACCCCCCTCGTTCTATTGTCATAGCCAATGGCGCCGTTTGTTGCGAACCGTTCGCATTTCTCGGGCTACCAATTACGCTACCGCAAGTCAATCGCAACATGCTGAGGCGCTGAGTTCGGATTGAACAGGATTCTTCTCGGAGATCTGAGTCACACGATCGGCCGTGGTCCGAGCGACTGGTGACCGCAGGGCATCTTGACTCGGGCGTGCGCTGCTTCCCGATTGGATGATGGCTAGGTGTAGCGGCTTGCAATGATGATCGCCCAGAACTGCAATAGAGGGGTGTTTCGGGCTCGGATTGTGTGAGACGCTGGCGATCGGCCGGCGCACGATCGTTGAGACACAACCCACATTCGGTGCGACGGACCTAAGATATTCAATCAGCAGCGCACGATCGCGGATAAGGCGATCAAAGCGGCAATCCTGCTGCGCGCATATCGTCGGTTAGCTCACGTGCACGAGCCGGATCGAGCCCGCCGCAGAGGAGTTGTCGGATTTCCGCCGGCTTGGCGTCAAACCGGTCCGCCAGGCTCTTCGTATCGTAGCCGTGGCGGGTAAGCTGGGGTTCGAGGTCGTCAATCTGCCGCGACAGCACGCCCTCGACCGTCGCGGCATCGATGGGTTTCACGCTGGCCTCAAACCCTGCTTCGAACGCGCGAACGAGATGGCGGCCGATTTGGAGTGGGGTCTTGAGCTTGGCGGCGAGCAGGATCGCCGCATCCTCGGTCAGCACCGCATCCGGTTCGATCCCCAGCGACAGCGCGGTGCGCAACGCCCAATCGATATAGTCGCGCTGCCGATCGGCAGCGTCTCCACTCGGCGCACTGCCTCCATCCAGATCGCTAACGCAATCAAGGTGAGCGGCCAGAGAAACAGCGGCGCGAAGCCCGTCGCGGAGACTGCGCCGAGCAGCGCCAGCGCGATCCAGCGCAGCATCCGATAACTCACTAAGCGCCCCACCTTGCGTCCCTCGATCTGCACTAACGAACCAGGGAATGGCAGAGTGTCCTAATGGCGGCAATGGGCCGAGGCTGCGTAAAAGTAGGGATTGTGTAGTCTATAAATCCGTCAATTCTGACGCCGCAGGCGCTCCGCCTAAAGCAGACCGCCGTCGAGCAAAATCGAGGCAAGGCTTCCTACCAACAGCTTCGGCCCAGCGGGCAATTGGTCGAGCCGGAGATCGGGCCGACCCCTCCGTGCCGATGCCGACTAACCCTGTCGGAGTTTAGCCTTGAGGTCACCACAACGCCACCGCCAGATCATGACGTTCTCGGTCAACGAGATGAACCCCACTCGACGCCGCGATTAGCACGGCGCTTAGCAAGGTGGCCGGCTCCGCCCAGCTCGGCGATCGGGGCGCCACGACCGTCTCCGCCACCGCTCCAGCGCCCCCGACCGGCCTTGGATCAACCTTTCGAGCCGCGCTTCAGAAACTAAACGACATCAACGCGGAAGCGGGCGCGTTGACCGTCGCCTACGAGAAGGGCGAGACGACGGACATCGCCCAGGTGATGCTCGCCCGGCAACGCTCCAGCATCGGGTTTGAGGCTACGTTGCAAATCCGCAACAAGGTGCTCTCGGCCTACAAGGACATCATGAATATGGCGGTGTGACCGCGCCGCCGGATGCGCTCGCCCGACGCCCGGTGTTCGTGTCGGGAGCTCGACCAAGAAAAGCAGCAAACCACGCGACGTCGCGAACGTAGTTAGGCTGCTTAGCTGGGATAGCCGGCGCAACTTCATGTCTTTGATTCACAATCAGGCGCTCTCGCAGCGTCTCCAACCCGTCGAACTGCGAAGTAAGACAGCGTGGATTATCGCGTGTGTCGGAAGCAGCCCACAATCAGAACCCAGACTATGAGCGCCGGTCGGCTTCGGCAAACGGAATTTACCTAGTCTGATATGTATGATAATGTCCTTTATCACACATTCAAAAGGACCATGATCGCCATGCCCGAGACGGCCTCGACACCGCCGCAGCGCCGCCCTGTCATCCGGGCCGTGAGCTTCGATGAGGCCGGCGCGGCGATCGGCCGCTTGCTGCCGATCGCGCTGCCGCCCACGCGCGCGGCCGAGACCGGCGCGTCGGCCAAGGTGAGGGCATAGCGTGGATGGTACGCTAAACAACGCTAAGGGCGAACAATCAGCGAA
>NZ_LSIS01000022.1:0-3150 GCF_001556365.1 Blastomonas sp. CCH1-A6
CGCTTCGAGGGCAGAGCTTGACGCGCGTGGAGCGGTGGCAGCTGCCACCGCTCCAGAGAGATCTAGAATTTGGTGATGAGAGGCAGCAGCGCCGCCGCTTGGCTTCCCAGGACCGGCACCCAATAATTCGCGGCGCGGTAATCAGGGCCATGATCGACCGCCATCACCCCAAAGACATATCCGATCATCGGCAGCGTCCACAGCAGACGCCCGCCCAGGTCCACGCCCATCAACACCAGCGCAACGCCGAGCACGGCTCAAAGCGGAATCAGTCGTTCCATGATTTCGCGATGACGGACTATTCGCCATGCGCTTTCCCGGTCATCGGCGCTAACCTGCGATACGAGGCCCATAGCTTCCCCTTTTCATCAACGGTCGCCGGCGATCATCCAATGGCTTCACGAAAATGTGAAGAGCGTTTCGCGCGCATTGTCGTCAATCCGTTGTATAGCCTTCATCGAGCGAGGGCGAAGGACTGTGACAGCGGCCTTTCGCAAATCCTCTCGCTCAAAGGAGGTGATGTGATTTGACAGCATATGAAGCAGCTCAATTGACGATCGCAGCCGTCGCGCTCGTGATTGCAATTGTGAAGCTGGGGAAGTCCGATAAGGGCTGATCCAGCGGGGCGGGTGGTCTGACAGGGCCGCCCGCCCTAAAAGTTTGAACCCGCCGTGTGACAGCACGGCGGGTTCAGGTAGGTGCGTGAAATGAATCAGCACACGAAGCATTGCCTATATAGCCCTTTTCCCTTGCCAATCCAATAGCCGGCGTGCGCGCGGCGCGTTCCCCTCCTGTTCCGTTTGGCGCATAAGCGCCCAATGGCCGCGAACTACAACCGCCCCAAGCCCATTGATCCTATCTGGTATCGGCAAGGCTGCTATCTGCGCATCCAGTGCGCTTGCGGTCGCCGCGTCGTCGCCCCGCTGGGCGACTTCGCCCGCTCACGCCGCATTTCTTTCGATACCCGCATATACGAACTCATCGCGCGGCTTCGGTGCAGCCAGTGCCGCCGCAAACCTTATGCGGACGTGTCGCGCAACCGCTCGGGCAATTAAACTGACGGAGGATCCGATTACTCGGATGCTTCCGGCGCTATCCGTTGGGCATGTCGCCGGCGACATGCCGCAGCGCCCGCTAGGTCGCCGCTATGCTATGACCTGGCGGGCGCTTTTCCTAGATTGAGGCGGCAATGCCGCCGCGCCCGCTGTTCGACTTCGGGGCCTGTTCCTGCCCCCTGCCGCAAGGGCTGGACCGTCTCGGCCGCTATGCGGCCTCGCTTGGCGATCAGGCGGGTTTCCCCGCCCTTCCTTCGCTTCGCTCCGTGCAGGACGGGTGATTCCCCTCCCCCCTGATCGGCCCTGATTTGCGGCATTCCCCGGCCCTGCTCGCCGCTGGGCAGAAGTCGATGACCCGTCATCGCCTTCGGCTCCATTCTAGGCAGGGAAAACAGCACATGACCGACATTCCGCTGGCCACAATTCTTCGGATCAACGCCGCCCGCACCATCCCGCTCACTCGCTATGAGGAAGAGGGCAATTTCGACCGCTTTGGCTACATCAAAGACCTTGCCGAAAATCATGGCGCTGACCTTCCCGCTGTCATCGAGATTGCCGACCTACTAGGGCCGGAGGAAGATTTTGACGGCCTTGTGACCACCATCGAGGACGCCGCCGAGGGCTTCGGCTTTGGTGCTCTTATTGTCGGGGGGGCGTGAACATGGGCCAGGAGCTTATGACGCCCGCGCAGATCGCGGATATTTGCGACGGCCGAGACAAGGCCATAGCCCTTTGGCTCAGCCTCTATGACACCTACCATGCAACCCGCGACGAGGCGGCCCGCCTGACCCTTGGCGGCGCACTGTCGCTGTCATGTGGCCGCGACTGGACCGAGGACACGTTGACCCGCGCTTTTATCCAGTCGCAGCCTATCGACCAGCGCGACAAGGAGACGGGAGCGCGCAAGACCATCGACGCACGCGACAATTTCGAGCGCGTCTTGACGCACACGATGGACCGCCGGTGCTGGGCGGCCCTCATGGAGCAGCTGGGTTTTGACCAGCTGCTAGATCAGCAGGCCCGCAAGGAGTTTCATGACGGCTTGCGCGATGATCCCGTGCCGTTCACGCCCGACAACTGCGCCGCCACTTTCGGGAATATCTGGACCAACCGGCGCGACCTTTATTTGCGCGGCATCGCCAACGTCTTCGCCAAGCTGGATCGCCGCTTTCGCTCGCACAACGGTTTCAAGATCGGCGCGCGTCTCATCATCGACCGCGCCTTGAACGAATGGGGATCATGGGACCGCTACGAGCGCCGCGACACGTTGCGGGACGTGGAGCGCGTCTTTCTGGAACTGGACGAAAAGCCCCCGGTTTCAGAGGGCCACAGCATCGCCTCACAGGTTGCCGATTCGGCACGCGTGCGCGGATCGCTGCCAACCGTGATCGAGGGCGACTATTTCCGCGTTCGCGTCTTCAAGAATGGGAATCTGCACATATGGTTCGAGCGTGACGACCTTCTGCAGAGCGTGAATCTGTTGCTCGCGGAATATTACGGCGAGGCTATCGGTGATGGCTATGAGACGACCGAGGCAGAAGCGGCCCCGGCCTATCATATCACGCCCGCTAAGAACTTCGGCGCGTTCATGACTTCCCCGGAGATCGCCGCCCAGGTCATCGAACATGCGAGGATCAGCACAGGCCAGCGCGTTCTAGAGCCTAGCGCGGGAAAGGCCGCGCTTGCTTCGGCCGCGCGCAACGCTGGTGCCGATGTAACTTGCGTGGAGCTGCAACCCGGCTTCGCCCACGAACTACGCGTAATCCACGGCTTTGCCGATGCGATCGAGGGCGATTTTCTCGCATTGGACCCGGCCCATTACGCACCGTTCGACGCGGTGATAATGAACCCGCCTTTTGATCGAGGCCGCGACTGTGACCATGTGCGCCATGCCCTCGCCTTTCTCAAACCGGGAGGCGTGCTGGTGGCAATCATGAGCGCGCGGGCAGAGTATGGCGAGGATCAGCGCCACAAGGCGCTACACCGCATGATCGCTGGTTGCGAGGCGATCTATTTCCACGGTCGCAAATGGATCGACCTTCCCCCCGGTTCTTTCGCCCACGCCGGAACCAACGTGAACACTGTTTTGCTTGCG
>NZ_LSIS01000223.1:0-564 GCF_001556365.1 Blastomonas sp. CCH1-A6
TCACCCTGCTGTGGATGCCGCCGGCCGAGGAAGCGGCGCGCGCGGAAGGGTGGCTCTACGAGGGCCGGTCCACCAGCGGCGTCGATCCGTGGGAACTGCTCAAGGGCTTCGCCGACCGCAGCGACCGCGTTCTCAATCTGGTCGAGGGCTTCGTGCCCGAGGTCCGCTGGCTCGATGACGGCGAGACGCTGACCTACCTGCACAGCACCACCTCAACCCGCCGCCAGCGCGTGCGCGTGCCGGAAACTCCGATGCACCTCGACGCGCTACTCGCCGACGAGCCGCTGACCGGCGGGCTCGAACCGAAGCTCGGCGAGCACCATCTGCGCACGCTCACCATCGTCGGCTTCCCGAGCGTGACCTTCCCCGGCCTGCTCGACGAGCTGAACCGGCTCGCCTTCGAGTATCGCTGGTCCACCCGCGCGCTGATGCTCGACAAGACCGACGCGACCAAGCTGCTGACCAGGATCAGGCGGCAATGGTTCGCCAAGCGCAAATCGGTCGCGGCCATCCTCAAGGAAGTCATGACCAACGAGGCGTCCACGCTGCTCGACAGCGACGCCT
>NZ_LSIS01000224.1:0-2937 GCF_001556365.1 Blastomonas sp. CCH1-A6
GGCAGCCTGCGCCTCGGCCGAACAAGCCTTGACCGCCGAACAGCCGTCATGGTGGCTGATGTCTGGAACAGTGCGATGAACGGCTTTCAACCCTATGAAATCATTGCGCCGCAGCCAGGATCGCCCGGTGACAACATTGTCATCGTCGCCGACCATGCCAGCAACCATGTGCCCGATGGCATCGACCTGGGCGTCGCGGCGGACGTCATGATGCAGCATGTCGCGATCGATATCGGCGTTGCCGATGTCACGCGGGTGCTGTGCGAGACCATCGGTTG
Organism: Blastomonas sp. CCH1-A6; assembly: GCF_001556365.1. Lineage (NCBI taxonomy): Bacteria > Pseudomonadati > Pseudomonadota > Alphaproteobacteria > Sphingomonadales > Blastomonadaceae > Blastomonas > Blastomonas sp. CCH1-A6. The sequence continues at coordinate 279 of NZ_LSIS01000224.1, forward strand.
CGGCGCGGTGCTGGCGCACGTCTCTAGGCTGGTGATCGATTTCAACCGCGAGGAGAATGCGCCTGGCCTCATTCCGCTGACCAGCGACGGCATCGCGGTTCCGGGCAATGCCGGAGCAGACCCCGAAGCGCGCCTTGCCGCCTACTATCGGCCGTATCATGACGCCGTGACGGAGACGTTGGCGGACATGCGCAATCCCTTCATCCTCTCGCTGCACAGCTTCACGCCGCAGCTCGCCACGCGCCCGGACGAGGCAAGGCCTTGGGATATCGGGATTTTGTACAATCGCGACGATCGCGCCGCGCGGATCGCCATTCCGCTGCTCGCCCAGGCAGGACTTTATGTCGGCGATCAGCTGCCTTATGCGGGCACATTGCTCAACGCGACGATGAACCGCCATGCCGAAGAACCGGGGAGGCCCTATCTGGGCGTCGAGATGCGGCAGGACCATGTGTCGCACCCCCAAGGCGCGGTCCGAATGGCGGAGATATTGGCTCCTGTCGTCCTCGCGTGCCGCAATAGCCTTGCGTAACGCGCGGCTTTTTGGAAAGAGCGCGGCCAGAGAAAGGCCCGATCATGACACATAATTTCGACAAGTCGAAGCTCCCCAGCCGCCACGTCTCCGTGGGGCCCGAGCGCGCGCCGCACCGCAGCTATTATTACGCGATGGGCTTGACCGAGGAAGAGATTGCGAGGCCTTTCGTTGCAGTGGCCAGCGCCGGCAATGACAGTGCGCCGTGCAACACCACGCTTGATGCCCAGGCCGATGCCTGCCGCGAGGGGGTGAATGCCGCAGGCGGCATGCCGCGCCGCTTCAACACCATCACCGTGACCGATGGCATCGCCATGGGCCATCAGGGTATGAAGAGCTCGCTCGTCAGCCGTGAGGTCATCGCCGATTCGGTCGAGCTGTCGGTGCGCGGCCATTGCTACGACGCGCTGGTCGGCTTTGCCGGATGCGACAAGTCGCTGCCCGGCATGATGATGGCAATGCTGCGGCTCAACGTCCCTTCGATCTTCGTCTATGGCGGCTCGATCCTGCCCGGCCATTATGACGGCCGCGATGTGACGGTGAAAGACGTGTTCGAGATGGTCGGCCAGCACGCGGCGGGTAATTGTCCGCTCAAGGACCTGATCGCGCTCGAAAAGGTTGCGTGCCCCGGCCATGGCGCGTGCGGCGGACAATATACCGCAAACACCATGGCGTGCGTCGGCGAGGCGATCGGTCTTTCGCTGCCCAACAGCAACATGATGCCCGCGCCCTATGAAAGCCGCGCCGAGATTGCGGTCGCGGCGGGACGCCAGGTCATGGAGCTGCTCGCGCAAAACCTCAGGCCACGTGACATCTGTACGCGCGAAGCCTTTGAAAATGCTGCACGCGTTGTTGCCGCGACGGGAGGCTCGACCAATGCCGGGCTTCACCTTCCCGCCATGGCGAGCGAAGCGGGGATCGAATTCGACCTGTTCGACGTCGCCGAGATCTTCAAGACCACCCCCTATATCGCCGATCTGCAACCTGGCGGCCGCTATGTCGCGCGTGACATGTACGAGGCAGGTGGCGTCTACATGCTGATGAAGACGCTGCTCGAGAACGGCCTGCTGCACGGCGACTGCATGACGGTCACCGGCAAGACGCTGGGCGAGAATATCGACCAGGTCACCTGGAACCCCGACCAGAAGGTCATCTACGATGTGAAGACCCCGCTGAGCCCCACCGGCGGCGTCGTCGGCCTCAAGGGTTCGCTCGCGCCCGATGGCGCCATCGTCAAGGTGGCAGGCATGGCGCGGTTGCAATTTACTGGCCCCGCCCAGGTGTTCGACTGCGAGGAAGAGTGCTTCGCTGCGGTCGAGGCACGCCAGATTCGCGAAGGATCGGTCATCGTCATCCGCTATGAAGGCCCCAAGGGCGGCCCCGGCATGCGCGAGATGCTGTCGACCACGGCGGCGCTCTATGGCCAGGGCATGGGCGAGAGCGTCGCGCTCATCACTGACGGACGCTTTTCGGGCGCGACGCGCGGTTTCTGCATCGGCCATGTCGGACCCGAAGCGGCCGATTGCGGCCCGATCGCGCTGGTCGAAGATGGCGACATCATCGCGATCGATGCCGAAGCGGGTACGATCGACCTGCATGTCGACGAGGCGGTGCTGGCCGAGCGCCGCAAGGCCTGGCAGCCGCGCACCAACGACTATCAGGCGGGTGCGCTGTGGCGCTATGCGCAGAATGTCGGCCCCGCGAGCAAGGGCGCGGTGACGCATCCGGGAGCCAAGGCGGAACGCCATGTCTATGCGGATATCTGAGACATTGGTCGTTTCCGCTGCACTGGCGATGCTGGCGGGGTGCTCCGGCGAGACCCAACCAGATCCGGTGGCAGAGGCCGACGACAGCCGCGTCGCCTGCGCGCTGGGCAGCGATACCGAATTTGCCCAGAAATGCGATGTCGAGCGCGTGCAGAATGGTGACAGGCGCGAATTGGTGTTGCGGCACCCCGATGGCGGCTTTCGGCGGTTCGAGATCGTCACCGACGGGCGCGGACTTATCGCGGCCGATGGGGCAGAACAGGCGGTCGTAACCCCTCTGGCAGACGGTCGCATCCAGCTTTCGGTCGGCGATGACCGCTATCGTATCCCCGCCACGATCAAGCCTGGCGCTGGCGGTGGC
>NZ_LSIS01000225.1:0-2122 GCF_001556365.1 Blastomonas sp. CCH1-A6
TTTCGGTTCCGCAATGGGTTGAGGTGCGATCAGCCGCCCCCACCGGCGGCTGATCGCACCTCAACCCATTGCGGAACCGAAAGGGCCCTGCCAGCGATGGCGGGGCCTTTTTCATTCCCCGTCGAGCTTGAGCAGCCGCTCCTCGATCCGGATCGTGTGCATCGCCATGCGTATCTCGAGCACGAACAGCACCAGCCCGGCGATCAGGAACGCCATGGCGAGGATGAAGCCGCCGGCGACGATCTGCCCGAAGCGATAGCCGGTGAGCGACAGCACGAAGATCGAGGCGATCACCACGCCGACCGTGATCGCGCTCAATGTCCCCATCAGGATCGCCTTGTTGACGATATCCGCGCGCCGATCGAGGATCCGCAGCTCGTTGACCACGCGGATATGGGCCTCGCCCTGGGTGCGATGAAATTCTGCCATCTGGACCCGCTCGCGATCGACTACGCGGGCGAGGCGATTGGCGAACATCTGCAGGATATTGCCCGTCGCCAGCAGCAGAAATGCCGGGGCCATGGCGATCTGGATCAGCTTGCCGATCTGCCCGATATCGAAATCTGCCATGAACATGCTGGTCCGCCCTCCCGTCGCGCTGCGCGACTATAGCCGGGCAGGGCAACCCATCAATCGCCTATCGCAGCGTCGCCGCGACGATTGGCTGGCCGGTCGCATGACTCTGGCAGCGCTGGGAAATCTCCACCGTTCCCGTAGCCCATTGACCTCTCGGCCGCAGCGTGCACAGTCCGCGCAGCATGACCCAGCCCTTTTCCGCTTCCTTGCTTGCCATCCGAATCGAGCACCGCGCATGACCGAACCCGGTACGCCCCCCGGCTGGTTCGATCCCAGCGCCTTCGAGGGTATCCTCGGCAAGCTTGGCCATGGCGGGCATCTCGGCATGCGCTATCGCGCACATGGCGTTGGCTGGGTCGAGATGGAACTGCCCTATTCCGAACGGCTGATTGGCGATGTGGACAGCGGCGTCATCGCATCGGGGCCGATCATCAGCCTGATGGACAATGCCACCAGCCTTTCGGTCTGGACCGCGATCGGCGAGTTCCGCCCGCAGGTGACGCTCGACCTCCGCGTCGATTACATGCGCCCCGCCATGCCGGGCAAGTCCGTTATCGGACGCGGCGAATGCTACAAGGTCACGCGGTCGATGGCCTTTGTGCGCGGCATCGCGCATGATGGCGATCCCGATGATCCGGTCGCGCATGTTGCGGGCACGTTCATCCGCGTCGACAATTTCCTGGGCTGAGCGATGAGCACCGATTCCGATATGAACGCGATCCTCGGCTTCATGCCGCCGTTCGCCGAGACGATGGGCATCACCGTCGATCACCTCCACAATGGCCTGCCGGTGATGGCGTTCGATTATGGTCCCCAGGTCATGGGTAGGCCTGGTTTCCTGCACGGCGGCGCGATGAGCGGGCTGATGGAGATCGCCGCGATTGCCGCGCTGCGCGTCACCGTGGCGGTAGAGGAACCGGCGGTGCGGATCAAGCCGGTCAACATCACGATCAATTTCATGCGCGGCGGGCGCGAGGCGCGGACCTATGCGCTGGGCGAGGTCACCCGGATCGGGCGGCGCGTTGCCAACGTCGAGGCCAAGGCCTGGCAGGACGATCCGGCCAAGCCGATCGCGACGGTCTTCATGAACTTCCTGCTGTCGTCGCCCAAGCCAGCCTGACGACCACACCAGGCTCGTCAGCCTGGCCATCATCGACGCGCATCGCGGCATCGGCGCGGGCGCGCGACAGAATGGACCTCGGCATATCGGCAGGGTGCAGCACCAGATCCGCGCTCCCCAGCAACCGCACCTGACGCAAGGTCAGATCGTCGGGGTCGGGCGAGGCAATCGTCAGCGTATAGAGGCCCGATCCGACGCCCTCGCCGCCATGTTCGATCCACTTCTCAACGGCATCAGCGTCTTGATCGGATAGAGGATCGAGCGGTCCCCCCGGTGCCAGCGCCGCATCGATCGCCCGCCTGCGCTCCGGACCGCCGGGCCAGCGCGCACGGATGGCATCGCGCGCCGCATCGAGCGCGTGCGCCAGCCCGCCCAGCCCTGCCGGTAGCATCGCCTCGAACCGCTGGCGGAGCGCCTTGGCAAGAC
>NZ_LSIS01000226.1:0-18127 GCF_001556365.1 Blastomonas sp. CCH1-A6
GAACGAGGCTGCCAATCCCGAGCTGTCGCTGCCGGGGCGGTTCGACCTCGCCTTTGTCGTGATCTATCTTGCGCCGCTGGTGCTGATCGCGCTGCTGCACGACCTGTGGTCGGGTGAGCGCGAGGCGGGACGCTATCATGCGCTCGCCGCCTTGCCCGGCGCGAACCGACGCCTCTGGAGCGCGCGCGTGCTGGTGCGTCTGGGCGGGGTGCTGGCAGCGCTGCTGCTGCCCTTTGCGGTCGGCGCGCTGATCGCCGGGACGGCCCCGTTGCGCGCGCTGGGCTTTGCCGGACTGATCGTGCTCGTCGCGTTGCTGTGGACCGCGATCATCCTGCTCGTTGCTAGGCGGGGCGCGCGCTCGGCGGTGCATGCGGCATCGCTCGCGGCGATTTGGTTCGCGCTGACGCTGGTTGCGCCTGCCGGGGCGAATCTGGCGATCAACGCTGCCGTGCCCGTGCCCGATGGCGCGGCGCTGGCGCGTGAGAACCGCGAATATGTCCATGCCGGATGGGATCGTCCGAAAGACGGGACGATGCGCGATTTCCTCAAGCTCTATCCGCTGCTCGCGCCCGGCGCTGCGATTCCGCCGACCTTCAGCTGGAAATGGTATTTCGCCTTCCAGCACCTGGGCGACTTGCATGTGGCGGAGCAATCTGCGGCCTATCGCGACGGGATCGCCCGCCGGGCAGAGCTTGCCAGAACTGCGGGATGGCTGCTGCCGCCCGCGGGTCTTGCCCAGGCGATGACCGCGCTCGCGCGCACCGATGTCGCTGCGCAGCTTGACTATCAGATGCGCATTCGCGCTTACCACCAGCGCTTGCGCGAGTTCTATTATGATTATCTGTTCAGCGAGAAACCCTTTGGCCCGGACGATCTGCGACGCGTTCCGCGCTTCGATCCTGCTATCGGCAGCTAGCCTGGTTCTGGCACCGGCGGCGCAGGCGCAGCGCGTGACCGACAATGCCGCTGCCGGGGCCGAGGACGCGTTCGGTACCAGCATCGGCAACGAGCGGGTGGGGCTGTATAGCGGAAACGACGTGCGCGGCTTTTCCCCCGTCACCGCCAACAATATCCGGCTCGAGGGCCTGTATTTCGATCGGCCCGCCGCGTTCACCGACCGGCTGGTGCAGAGCAATGTCGTGCGCGTCGGCCTGACCGCGCAGAACTATCTCTTCCCGGCACCCACCGGCATCGTCGATTACAAGATCCGCCCTGCAGGCAACGATCTGGTGGTGAGCACCATGCTCGGCCTCAACAGCTGGGGCGGCGGCAGGCTGGAAATCGACACGCAGATACCGGTGGTGAAGGACCGGCTGAGCCTGGTCGCAGGCGTCGCCGGGTTCGTCGACGAGCTCGCGCCCGGCAACCAGTCGTTCTTCGGCTCCTATGCGCTCGCCGCGCGGTGGAAGCCGGGGCGGAATATCGAGGTGATCCCGTTCTGGAGCCGCATCGACCTGTTCAATCGAGAGGCCGCGCCGCTCTACACGCCCGAGGGTGCGTTCCTGCCGCCGCGCATCGAGCGCCGCAAGTTCCCCGGGCCCGAATGGGCGGACCAGCGCAACACGGTGCAGCATTATGGCGCGCTGACCAAGGCGCGGCTGGGCGGTGGCTGGGACCTCGCGGCGGGCCTGTTCCGCTCGACATCGGACAGCGCGACCAATTTCGCGACCAACTTCACCGCCTTGCGCCCCGATGGCACCGCCGTCCGCCGCATCACCAGCGACCCGCCGCTGTCGCTCGCCGGGACCAGCGGCGAGCTTCGGATCAGCAAGACCTTCACCGAAGGACCGCGCCGCCACACGCTGCATGCGGCGCTGCGCGGGCGCGAGCGGGTGAGCCGCTATGGCGGGGGTGCCTCGGTCAGCTATGCGCGCGCGCCGGTCGAGCAGCTGCTCGATGCGCCTGAACCCGATTTCCGCTTCAACCCGCAAACCGGCGAGACGGTGCGCCAGGCGATTGCGGGGATTGCCTATGACGGGCGCTGGCAGGGTATCGGTGGCCTCAGCGTCGGCCTGCAGCACACCTGGTATCGCAAGCGCGTCGACCGGCCCGGCGCCGCGCTGGCGCGGACCGACGACGAGGCCTGGCTGCCCAATGTCACCGCCTCGATCGAGGCGACGAAGCGGCTCGCCTTTTATGGCGGCTATACCAGGGGACTCGAGGAAAGCGGCATCGCGCCCGACAATGCCGCCAACCGCACCGAGGCGCTGCCTGCGATCCTCACCAGCCAGGTCGATGCCGGGCTGCGCTGGAAGATCCCGGGCGGGATGAGCCTGGTCGCAGGTGTGTTCGACGTGCGCAAACCCTATTTCGCCGCCGACAATGCCAATGTCTTTCGCGAGCTTGGCGATGTCCGCCATCGCGGGGTCGAGCTGTCGGCGACCGGGACGCTCGTGCCCCGGCTCACGGTGGTGGCTGGCGCGGTGCTGATGAAACCGCGCGTCACCGGCGAGGCGGTCGAGCAGGGGCGCGTCGGGCGCAGGCCGCTCGGCCAGCCCTCGCGCATCCTGACGCTGGCGACGCAATATGAGGTGCCGGGTCTCGATGGCGTGCAGCTGACGCTCAACGTCACGCATCGCGGTACCCGCGCCGCCGATACGCGCAACCTTGTCTTCCTGCCTGCGCGGACGATCATCGATGCGGGCTTCCGCTGGCGGTTCGACCTGGGCGACAATCCGGCGCTGCTGCGCGTGACGATGCTCAATGTCATGAACACCTATGACCTCGCTTTGGTCGGCAGCGGCAGCTATCAGGTCAACGCGCCGCGCCAGGTCACGATGTTCCTGACGGTCGATTTCTGACCGCTACGCCGAGCAGCTGTTCGCGCAGCGCAATGGCGTCGCCCAGCGGGATCGCCTGGATGGTGACCGCGCCGGACCGGCCCGCAACCCCGATCGCGATCTCGGCTAGGCCGATGAACCGACCGACAAAGCTCTGCTTGATATCGACGCTCTGCACCCGGCGCAGCGGCAGCAGGGTCAGCTGCTGGTTCCAGAAGCCGTCGCGGACATAGAGCTGGTCGCCCAGCAGCGCATAGCGGTGCGCACGCCAGTGCAGCCAGCTGATCAGCGGGACCAGCGGCAGTAGCAGATAGGCAAGCGCGATAAAGGGACTGGCCAGATAGGCCGAGATGCCGAGGCCAAGGATCGGCACCGGCAGCGCGAAGACCAGCGGCACCCACCACATTGCCGGATCGACCGCGCGCATCGCCGGATAGTCGGTCTCCCAGGCAATCCGTGTCTCGCCCAGCACGTGGCGCAGCTCGTCTGCTGTGGCGAGCGGGGCGATGCTGTGATCGCTCTCCTTGTCGCTGTCGCTTGCCAGGCTCTGCACCTTCAATTCGTACCAGCCGAAGCGGCGGCGGATCGGGCCGGTGGCGATGACCGCGGCCTGGATGCGGTGCAGCGGCATCACCACATCGGTCAGCGTCAGCAGCCCGCGGCGGCGGCGGAAGCCGGTCTCGGTGCGTTCGAGCCGGAATCCATATTCGCGCAACACCGTGCGGATGATTCCGCCGACCAGCCCGACCACCACCAGCCCGATCAGCGCGGCGACGATCGACGCGATCCGCGCAGCTAGATCGAGCGCGGCAAACAGATCATCGAGCCCCAGGAAATCGAGCAGGCGGCGTGGGTTCCAGAAATCGTCGGGCATCAGGAAATCGAGATTGTTGATGACCGCACCGACGACCGCAAAGAACACGAGCGAGAAGTTGAAAATGCCAGCGATCAGGATGCGCTGGAGTTCCATGCCGAACAGCAGCGGAGCGTCGGCCTTGGGCAGCGGGCCGGCTTCGGTGCCGCTATCGCCTGACTGCGGACCTTCGGCCTGCTGCGCCTTGCGCAGGCGAATGACGTCGCGCAGCCGCTCGGCTTCGGCGAGATCGACCGAATCGAGCGCGCCCTCGTCCCCGCTGCCGCTGCTGCCGGTCTCCAGCCGGACCTTGGCCATGCCGAGCAAACGGGCGAGCGGCCCCTGTTCGAGGTTGACGTCCTGGATGCGTTCATAGGGGATCGAGCGGACGTTGCGGCTGAACACACCGCTGGCGATGCGCAGTTCCTCCGGATCGAGCCGGTACGAAAAGCGCCACCAGCGGTAGAATTCGAAGCCGACCATCGCCAGCAGCGCCAGCAAGGCGAAGAGCCCTACCCAGGGCCTCAACTCGTCGGGCCCCGAAAAGCGCAGCGCGATCAGCCCCAGAATGGCCTGGGGTACCTGCCGGACCAGGTTGAGCATCAGGGTCAGCGGGTGGAGGCGCCGATCGCTGCCAGCGTCCGCAGCAGCCAGCGCGCCGCGCGGACCGGCGCTGAGAGCGTCGCTCATTCGGCCTCGCGGCGGATGTGCAGCCGCATCGCATCGCGCATCGCCTCGGCGGAACCGCGCGCGAGGCCGGGCAGGGTGACGATGCTGTTGTGCGTGCCGGCGGTGTGCACCGTCAGGCTGGCGAGGCCGAACATCCGCTCGATCGGACCTTCGCCCAGGTCGATATGCTGGATGCGCTTGAACGGCACGATGGTATCGGTGCGGAACATCCAGCCGCGCGCGACGCGCAGCTGTTCGTCGCCAGCGGCATAGCCCCAGCGCTTCCATTTGCGTTGCGGCAGGAAGACGAGGATGAACGCGCACAGCGCAAGCACCGGTGCGGTGATCATGCCGTGCTCGCCCACGCCCTTGCCGACCAGCGCAAATTCGGTGACCGTCGCGGAAATCAACACCGGCAGTACCACAAGAGCGGTCATCAGGCGGATCACATGGACATAGCGCCGGTCGAGTGGCCGAAGGCCTGCGCTCAGGCCATCCGGGGATGGAGCTGCAAACACCAGCTCATCTGCAAAACTTGCCGACATGAATTGTAATGCTCCCAGCTGGCGCGGCAAGCTGCCGTCGCTCGCGCCATTATGGAGCAGGTGTATTAGTCATGCAAGTCGGTTGCGGCGGTCGCTCGCGCGATCACTCGGGCGAAGGGGTTTCGGGTTCGGGGCGCGGCGGCACTTCCTCGCCATTGGCCTGCGCACGCATTGCAGCGGCGGCGGCTTCACGCTCGGCCTTGCGGGCGTCGAGCTGTGCCTCGATCTCCTTCTGCCGTGCCTCGACGGCTGCGGCATCGCGGTCGATGTTCGACAAGCGACGCTGGCGCTCTTCCTCGATCAGGCGACCGGCAATCGCCTCTTCACCTTGCTTCTTTTCGGCGCGCGCGGCCTGGACCAGCGACTGGGTGCAACCGGTAAAGCCACCCGCGCCGACCGGAGAGCAGCTGTCGGTGCCGAAATTGCCGACGGTCTCCATCGAGCGCACGCGCTCGGTCCAGCTGGTATTGGCGATCGAATTGGGGTCGCTGCGCAGCTTTTCGGGGATGCGATAGCGCTCCTGCTCGTCCATACGCATGCACACGACGATCTCGTTCGGGTCGCTCGAGGGTTCGCAAGCGTCATCGCCATAAACGATCTTCTGGACGACCTTGTCGCCCGCATTGTCCTGCGCGGCGGCGGGCGCGGCGAAGGCCGTTCCGATCAGCAGCAGGGCTGCCAGGGTGCCGGTCTTCGTCATGTCGTCCTCCACTTGAATTCTGTCTTGTTCGGCCAATAGCCGCCGCCGGATGAACGGCGGGTGATCATGGGGTCAGATGCGCTTCGAAAGCGCAATCGCCGCGCGGCAGCCCATGCGGATCACCGCGCTCATCACCGGATAGCCAAAGGCCTGCTCTGCGCCCTCGGCGAGCGCACGATCCTTGTGCTCCAGTTCCTCGTCGCGGAACTTGGCGATGGCGGCACTGAGCTCGGGGTCGCTGTCGCCCAGTTCCTCGAGCTGTTCAGCATAATGACGGTCGATCTCGGTCTCGACCGCGACGGTGCAGGCCATCGCCGCCTTGGGTCCGATCAATGCGGTGACCGCGCCCAGGCCGAAACCTGCAACATTCCAGAAGGGCTGCAGCGCCGTCGGGCGGACGCCGCGTTCGGCCATCAGCTTGTCGAAGAACGCGCGGTGCACCTCTTCCTGCTCGGCCATGCCAGCGATGGCGCGCGCTTCGGGCACATGATCGCCCATCACTGCGCGCTGCCCGGCATAGATGCGCGTCGCGCCATATTCGCCCGCCTGGTTGACCCGGATCATCTCCGACAGGTCAAGCTCCTTGCGGACAGGCTGGAGCGGCTCGTTCTCATGTGTCATGCGGCAATCGTCCCGGTCTTTCTGCGGCGCAGCAGCAGATAAATGGCGCTCGCCCCGGCCAGCGACAAGAGGAAATTATAGCCCGCCAGCGAGATGCCGAACAGCGACCAAGGTGCGGTGTCGCAGCGGACGAGGGGATTGGCCATGATCGAATTGAGCACGTCCTCGGTGGTGGCGCCGACCGGCGCTGCGGTGGCGCAGCGGGTCAGGCCCTCCCACCAGCCATATTCGACCCCGGCATGGAAGCCGCCGATCAGCCCGCTGACCGCGATGGCGATCGCGGCGAGCGACGCCATGGCAACGCCCAGGCCCTCGACCCGCTTGACCGCGAGCACCGCGATGCCGCCCAGTGCCAGCGCCGCCCAATGGGGCCAGCGCTGCCAATAGCACATCTCGCACGGGTAGAGCCCGAACACATATTGGCTGATCAGCGCTCCGCCCAGCAGCGATGCGGGCAGAAGGAACGCCAGCCATGCGGCGATACGCGGCGCGCGCGAAGTCATGTCAGCAAGCCCCCGAAATTGGTGTGCAGCAAAAGATGCGAGGTCAGTTCCGGCGCGTTGCGGGACGTCCCCCGACAGCAGAACGCGCGGCGATCGGGCGGGTTGCCGAAAGGCGCGAACTGGCCAGCGTCGTGCGCTGCAGCGTGGCGAGCGCATAATAGAGCTGGAAGTCCTCGATGCCCTTTTCCTTGAGCTGCTCGGGCGTCATCGAGAAGCGCGGATCGTCGAGCTTGTCGACCTCCAGATCCTTGTCGTCCAGCCCGATCTCGTTGATCAGATGACCGCGCAGATCGGATTCGCGCAGCTTCATCCGCGTCTTGTAATCGGGGTCGGAAATCTGCGGCACCGCGATATCGGGTTCGATTCCGCCTTCCTGCACCGACTTGCCCGAGGGGGTGAAATAACGCGCGGTGGTGAGCTTAAGCGCCGAGGTGCGCGACAGCGGCAGCAGCGTCTGCACCGATCCCTTGCCGAAGCTGCGTTCGCCCATGACCAGCGCGCGGCGATGATCCTGCAGCGCGCCTGCGACGATTTCCGAAGCCGAGGCCGAGCCGGAATCGACCAGCACGATCAGCGGCAGGCCGCCGGTGGCGTCACCGGGCCGCGCATAATAGCGCTCGATATCGCCCTTGTGACGGCCACGCTGCGAGACGATCTCGCCCTTTTGCAGGAACACGTCGGAGACCGCGACCGCTTCGTCGAGCAGCCCGCCGGGGTTGGAGCGCATGTCGAGCACATAGCCTACCGGCTTGCGGCCGAGCTTGGCCTCGATATCCGCGATCGCCTGGTTCACATCCTCGCCGACGCTCGAGGTGAAGCTGGCGATGGTGATGATGCCGATATCGTCCTTGACCTCCCAGGTCACGGGCTTCAGGTCGATGATCGCGCGGGTGATGGTCACGTCGAACGGCTTGTCGCGGCCTTCGCGCACGATGGTCAGCTTGATCGAGGTGCCCGGCTCGCCGCGCATCTGGTCGACCGCATCGTCGAGCGTGCCGCCATAGATCAGCTTGCCGTCGAGATGCGTGATATAGTCGCCGGCCTTGATCCCGGCCTTGTCGGCGGGGGTCTCGCGGGTGGGGGCGATCACCTTGACCGCGCCGTCCTGCATCGTCACCGACAGGCCCAGGCCGCCATACATGCCTTCGGTCTGGGTGCGCAGATTGGCGAAGTCGCGCGCGTCGAGATAGCTCGAATGTGGGTCGAGCGCGGCGAGCATGCCGTCGATCGCGCCACGCACCAGCTTGTCGTCATCGACCGGCTCGACATAATCGGTCTTCACCCGCTCGAAAATGTCGACGAATTTCGCGATCTCCGCCTGGGTGTCGGATTCGACCTGCGAAATGGCCGAGGTGGTGATCGGCACCAGGGCCACCGCAAGCGCGATGGCAGAGGCTCGGGCGAGGCGGGATTTCATCATCGAATGGCAACCTTGTTCTTGAACCGGCTATGTCGGGCCCGGATCGTGCCGATTCTGGCCATCGATGACGGCAGCGGCATTCCCCAGGCAGGTGCTTCGCGCTTACCCCTGGCGCGGCATGTGCAATCTAGTCCTGCGCGCGCCCAATTGCCAGATGCTTTGCCACCGGCACCGGATGCGCTTCGACCAACGCCTGTTGTGCGTGCGAAAGCTTGCTGCGCGGTGAACGGACGCTGTCAGGAGAGGAGGGCGGCAATGTCGATCGGGCGCCCGTTGCGGCGTAGCTCGACGGTGATGCGCGGACGGTTGTCGGCAGCGCGGCCGAGCGGATCGCCCTGCGCGATGCGCTCACCCACCTTGAGCTTCGTCCGTGCGAGGCCGGTGATGAGGCTGGTCCAGCCACCGACATGTTCGATGATGACGATCTGGCCGAAGCCGCGATAGGCTCCGGCAAAGGCGATGCGGCCATCCGCCGGGGCGATCAGCTGCGCACCGGGCCGGGTGGCGAGGGTGAGCCCGCGCGAGCGCACGCCCGTGGCGGCGACCTCGCCGAAGCCGGTGACGATCGCGCCTGCGGCAGGCAGCCGATAGGCAGGGCGGGCGTTGCTCGCGGGCGCTGGTGCGTTCTCGATCACTTCGGATGCTTGCGGACGCGGCGGTCGGAGCACCGGGCCTTCCAGCGCCGCCAGTTGCTGGCGCAATGTCGCGCTCGCCTCGAGATCGCCCACCAGGCTGTCGAGATCGCGCGCGCGTTCGCTCAGGCCCAGCGCGCGTTCTTCCTCGAGCCGCGAGGTGCTCGCCAACTCGCGCGACCGGTTGCGTGCGCGCGCCTCGAGCCGGGCAAGCTCGGCGCGGCGATAGGCCAGCTGCTGGCGACCCTCGCGCTGCAGCGCGGCGGCGCGGTTTGCCTGGCGCGCGAGATCGCGCGAGCGGGCGATGTCCTTGCGCAGCGCGGCGGTTTCCGCCTCGACCCGGGGCAGCGTGGTGGCGAGCACCGCACGGACGCGCACCAGGTCATCGATCGACCCGGGCTGAACCAGGGCGAGCATGGTGGGCCGCCGCGCCATGGATTGCAGCGCAGCGGTCAGCCGGGCGAGCGGCTGCTGGCGCGCGGCGAGCCTGGCCCGTTGCGCGCGCTGCAAGGTCGCGATGATCTTCACCCGCGCCTCGGCGGCGGCAATCTCGGCTTCGGCTTGCTGCACCCGCGAGGCGACGACACGCGCTTCGGCGCGTGCCTTGTCCGCCTCGGCCACGGCGCTGTCGGCCTGGCGTTCAAGCGTGGCACTGCGCCGGGCGGCGGCTTTCGCATCGGCGAGCGCGCGGGCGAGTGCGGTGCGCTCCTGTTCGAGCAGATTGACGGGTCGGGCAGGGGCGGCGGCGCTGCCGGGCAGCGCGGCGATCACGGCGGCTCCTGTCACCATCGCGAGAACAAGGGGACGCATCCGCACAGCGTCAGCCTTCGCGATGATAGGGATGGCCAGCCAGGATGCTGGTCGCGCGGTAGAGCTGTTCGGCGAGCATGGCGCGCGCCATCATGTGCGGCCAGGTCGCCTTGCCGAACGCGATCAGCAGGTCGGCATTGGCACGTTCGGCATCATCGAAGCCGTCGGCGGCCCCGATCAGGAAGCGCGTTTCGCGCACGCCATCGTCACGCCAGCGGCCCAGCTTTTCGGCGATTTCCATCGAGGTCAGCTGCTTGCCGAGTTCGTCGAGCATCACCGTGCGGCTGCCCTGCGGCGCGGGCGGCACGCTGCCGCCGCGATCGGGCAGCTCGGTGATCGCCAGCGGCCATTGCAGGCGCTTGACATAGCGCTGCACCAGCTCGGCCTCGGGCGACCGGCCGATCTTGCCGCGCGCGATGATGTGCAGGCGCATGCTGGCTCAGCCCCCCGGCCTGTTACAGGCTCAGGCGTTCGGAGCCTCGGGCGCGTCGCCAAAGGCCCACATGCGTTCCAGATTGTAGAAGCTGCGAACCTCGGGACGGAACAGATGGACGATGACATCGCCCGCGTCGATCAGCACCCAATCGGCATTGGTCAGCCCTTCGATCCGCGCGCTGCCCCCGGCTTCCTTGATCCGCTCGGCCAGCTTCTGCGCCATCGAGGCGACCTGGCGGGTCGAACGGCCCGAGGCGATCACCATGAAATCGGCGATGTTGCTCTTCCCGGCGAGCGGGATCGAAACCACCTCCTGCGCCTGATCGTCGTCGAGCGACTGCATCACCAGCGCGTGCAGCTTGCTGGCCTCGGCCAGTTGCAGATCGGTGGCCGACGGGGGCGGGCTGGCGACCGATTGTTGGGCTTGAGAGAGGTTGGTCAATGGAACTCCTTGCACACAGGCATCTGTAAAACGGATGCGGCACCGCAAAAATTGCGATGGCGCACGGGGGAAAGGGGCGGGTTGAAGGAAACGTCCTGGAGGACGGGCGGAGTGGCTGGACCGGCTGTCACGCAAAGACCTGCCGGGTTACTGCATCGCGCACGATTGTGTCGGCGTAATCCAGAAACCAGTCGGGATCCTGACGGCGCAGGGCCGTGGCAGATCGCGGATCAGGACAAAAGCGCATCAGCACAAGCGCTGGCAAACTCCATCGTGTCCAGTCTCTTGCCTGGCTGCGGGGACGGACACGATGCCCGAACCAGGCCATTGCGGGGCCCGAAATGGCGGCGCCATCATATCCCGGACGGGCGACAACTGCAATCGGCATTTGCCGGGCGATGCCGCGCCAGTGCTTCCAGCGGTGGAATCCCGCCAGATTGTCCGCGCCCATGATCCAGACAAAGTCGCGTTTTGGATAGCGCGCCGTGATCTTTTCGAGCGTCTCGACGCTGTAGCGCGTGCCAAGTTCGGTCTCGATTCCGGTCGCGCGAATCCGGGAGCGCCGCGTCATGCCGCGCGCCGAGGCGAGCCGCGCCTTGAACGGCGCCATGTCGGCCGCACCGTCCTTGAGCGGATTGCCCGGGCTCACCAGCCACCAGATTTCGTCGAGCCCCAAGGCCTCCATCGCGAACAGGCTGATCGCCCGGTGCCCGCGATGCGCCGGGTTGAACGATCCGCCCATCAGGCCGGTGCGGACAGGACGGCCCTTCATGCTTCGATACTCCAGTCCTGGCGCTCGTGAAGGACGCGCAGGATGTGCAAGCCATGATCGCCTGCGCGATAAATGATCAGGAACGGCGTTCGTCCCAGACGCCATTTGCGGTGATCGGCCGATCCGACCGGCGCGCCGATTTGAGGGAATTCGGGCAAGCGGGCGATGGCCTTTTCAAGCGCGCTAACCAAATTCAGCGCATATCGGGCGTCATCGTCGAGCGCCTGCCGGTAGATGATATCGAAGTCGTCCTGCGCGCGCAGCGACCAGGTGACGCGCATCACGCAGCTTTATCTTGCTCTTGCTGGGCTTTGGCGTCCTGCTCGGCAATCTTGGCCTTGGCTTCGGAGCGCAAGTTGGCGACCCACTCTTCCATCTGCTCCTGCGTGAGGAAGCGGCCGGCGGCGATATCGTCCTCGCCCTGCTGGATGAAGTCCATCATGGCCACCTCGGCGCGCACCATCTTCTCGATCGCGCGCGCGGCGAGCCACGAGCGGCTGCGGCCCCGCGCTTTCGCAACACGATCCACCAGGTCCATGACCTCGGGATCGATCCGGGCGGTGATGATCTGCGACTTGCTCATTGCGCATGTATACATTGTATACGTGGGTGCAGCAACCGCGTCTCAGGCGCGGATATGGCCCTCGCCATCGACCAGCCATTTGTACGTGGTCAGCCCCTCAAGCGCGACCGGGCCGCGCGCATGCAGCCGCCCGGTGGCGATGCCGATTTCTGCACCGAGGCCGAATTCGCCGCCATCGGCAAACTGGCTCGAAGCGTTGACCATCACGATCGCACTATCGACCTCGGCCTGGAAGCGCGTGGCGGCGGCCATGTCGCTGGCGATGATCGCATCGGTATGGCCCGAGCTGTGCCGCGCGATATGCTCCAGCGCGCCGTCCAGCCCCTCGACGAACGCGACCGACAGGATCGCGTCGAGATATTCGGTATCCCAGTCCTCGTCGCTCGCCGAGACCGCGCGTGGTTCCAGCTCCATCGTCATGTCGTCGCCGCGCAATTCGCATCCGGCATCGGCAAGCGCGGCAAGAAGAGGGGCGGCATGCGGATAGTCCTGATCGATCAGCAGCGTCTCCATCGCCCCGCACACCCCGGTGCGGCGCAGCTTGGCGTTGAGCGCGATCGATTGGGCCATCTCGGGGTCGGCGCTGGCATGGACGAAGCTGTGGCAGATGCCGTCGAGGTGCGCGAGCACGGGAACGCGCGCATCGGCCTGGACGCGCGCCACCAGCGACTTGCCGCCGCGCGGGATGATGAGGTCGATGCCGCCCGCCGCAGCGAGCATCGCGCCGACAGCCTCGCGGTCCTGGGTCGGCACCAGCTGTACCGCGCCTTCGGGCAGGCCCGCCGAGGCAAGGCCACGCGCCAGGCTGGCGTGCAGCGCGCGGTTGCTGTGCATCGCCTCGCTGCCGCCGCGCAGGATCGCGGCATTGCCCGATCGCACGCACAGCACCGCAGCATCGACGGTCACATTGGGGCGGCTCTCATAGATGATGCCGATCACGCCGATGGGTACGCGCACCCGGCGCAGCGTCATGCCGGCAGGCGCGGTGCGCCGGTCGATCTCCTCGCCGACCGGATCGGGCAGGGCGGCGACCGCCTCGACGCTGTTCGCAATCGCCGCGAGCCTCGCCTCGTCGAGCTTCAGCCGGTCGAGCATCGCGCCTGAAAGCCCGCGCGCTTCGCCCGCTGCCATGTCGCGCGCATTGGCGGCGAGGATGTCAGCGGCGCCTTCGCGCAGCGCGGCTGCGGCGGCGCGCAGCGCATCGGCCTTGGCAGGGTCCGGCAGGCTGCGCAGCTGCTTTGCGGCATCACGCGCGGTGGAGCAGCAGGCGGCGATCACGTCCTGAGGCGAGGGGCTGGCGGTGCTGGCAACGGCTTGAATCATGGCTGCGGCGTGTAACAGCCAGGGCGAAAGGTTCCAAGCCGCGACTCGGTTCGTCGCAAATATAGGAAAAAAACGACTCGCAACCGTTTGCTGAGACGATTCTGGCACGGGGAATGACAGGAAAATTGCGGAAAAATCACGCCAGGTTGCAACTCATCGCACGACTCGTCCGATTCGTGGCAAAGCCGGAGGAGTCGATTCGCTATCCGTCAGACCCTTTGCTAGCGGCGCTGCGGGGTTAAATTTAAGGGTCGAACGGGTCGCATGCGCATTCTAACAATGCGCAAGCGCGTAACGGACGCGCTTGCGCTATGGTTCCCTGATCGCGAATTTTTCATGCGGTCACAGGGACAGATCAAATTCGTCAAGGTGTCCGCACGCCTGCAGATGACGGTCGCCGGGGCCGTTGTCGCAGCGTTGCTGTTGTGGCTGGTCGTCACGCTCGCGATGCTGGTAAGCCAGTACAGCATCAGCATGGAGCGCATGGCACTGGTGCAGCGCCAGGCGGAGATCGAAAGCTCGGCGAGCCGGGTCAAGGCCTATCGCTCCTCGGTCGAGGATGTCGCCAAGGACCTCGAAAAGCGCCAGGCGTTTTTGGAGGATATCGTCACCAGCTATATCGGCGAACAGGCCGTCGGCGAGGATGCCAGCGCGGTGGTGGGTGCGATGGACAAGGGCAGCAGCGACGAGGCCGCGCAGACCGCGCGCAAGATCAGCGCGATGGTGCCCGAAGCTGCCGGGCTCGCCCGTATGGAAGCGCGCCAGATCGCGTTCGTCGAACAGCTTACCCGCGCCGCCACCGTCCGTGCGCGCAATGCCGAACAGGCGATCCGCAAGTTCGGCCTCAACCCCGAGACCGTCGCCCGGGCCAGCGCCAGCGCACAGGGTGGTCCGTTCATTCCGTTCAAGGGCTCGGGCAATGCCCGGCTCGATCCGCGTTTCACCACTCTGGGCCAGACGCTCGCGCGCATGGACGCGCTGGAGCGCGGCCTCGTCGCCATCCCGTCGGGCACGCCCGCTGTGGCCCCCGCGATCACCAGCGGTTTCGGCTATCGCCGTGACCCGTTCACCGGCGCCGCCGCCTTGCACAGCGGCATCGACTTCAAGGGCGCGCCCGGATCGCCGATCCTCGCCGCAGCGCAGGGCAAGATCGTTTTCGCCGGCGTGAAATCGGGCTATGGCAATTGCGTCGAAGTGGCGCACGGCAACGGCCTGGTCACCCGCTATGCGCACATGTCGTCTATCGGCGTGCGGGTCGGCCAGAAGGTCGACAAGGGCGAGCGGCTGGGCGGCATGGGCAGCACCGGTCGTTCCACCGGCACGCACCTGCATTTCGAGGTGCGCCACAATGACCGCGCCATGAACCCGCGCCCGTTTCTGGAGGCCAATCGCGATGTTCTCAAGATCCAAGCCGTCGCCGAACAGCGGACCGACGACGCCGCCCGATAACCCCCGCTCGAACAGGTCAGGAAGCAGCATGGTCGGACATTCCACCTTCTCGGTCATCGGCGCGGATGTCGTGATCACCGGCAATATCTCGGCCAAGGTCGATCTGCATGTCGATGGCCGGGTGGAAGGCGACATATCCTGCGCCTCGCTGGTGCAGGGCGAAGCTAGCAGCATCCATGGCGCGATCACCGCTGAATCCGCGCGGCTGGCGGGCACTGTCGACGGATCAGTCGACGCGCGCGATCTCGTCATCACCGCCACCGCCAATGTTACCGGCGATGTCAGCTACGAGACGATCACGATCGAACAGGGCGGTCATGTCGACGGCCAGTTCCGCCACAAGAGCAAGGTCATCGCGCCAAAGATCGCGAGCGGCGACGACAAGCCGGCCTTGATGCTCTCCAGCGGCTGAGGACCGTCCGGGCGCGGGCGGCGCAAATGCCGCCTTGCGCTGGGCGATGGCTGGCGTAATCATCGCCCCCATGACCAAGCCAATCCGCAGCCTGAGGCCGCACCGCCTCGCCACCGCCGTTCTTGTCACCGCTCTGCTTGCCGCGTGCCAGCAACCGGCGGAGAAACCGGCCGAGGGCGACCCGCATGCCGGGATCGAGCTGCCGCCGGGCCATCCGCAGATCGACCTGGCTCAAGGCGGTATCGCTGCAGAGGCGGGCGCTGCGCAGCATCCGCCGGTCATGAGCCTCGATGGCGAGGGGCTGCGCCTGGTCGATCCCGATAGCGGCGCGACCCGTCCGCTTGCGTTCGGCGTGCCGCTCGATCAGCTCAAGCTGGTTACCGAAAAGCTCAAGGGCCCCGCCGAGGCCGGCCGCGCCGAGGAATGCGGGGCAGGGCCGCTCGCCTATCTCAGCTGGAAGGACGGGCTGACGCTCTATGCGCTCGACGGGCTCTTTGCTGGCTGGGCACTCGATGCGGCGGACAGTCCTGCGGCGAAGGGCAGGGACGGCAAGCCCGTGCCCAAGCTCACCACGATCAGCGGTATCGGCATCGGTTCGACCCGCGCGCAACTGCTCGATGTCTATGACGCGAAGATCGAGCAGACCACGCTCGGCACCGAATTCAATGCCGCGGGCCTTTCGGGCATTCTCGACGGCACCGGCGCCAAGGCAAAAGTGACCAACCTCTGGTCGGGCGTGAACTGCGTCTTCCGCTGACAATCCTGTCAGCAATGCACGCACTCCCGCTGGATTCGGACGCGACATTGGTGCAACGTCGCCGCGCCGGCGCGGGGCCGACTCGCAGGGGGCTGCGGGTCCGGAAAATCGATCCCCCGCATCGCCGGTCCTGATTGGGGGAATTCATGAACAAGTCTGGATCGCGCGGCTTTTCGCGCAAGACGCTGCTGTGCGGCGTAGGCCTTGCCGTGCTCGCGTTTGGCGCGCCGGTCATATCGGTGGCAGCCGCACCGCCCGCCGCTGCCCAGGCGGCCAAGCTGCCCAAGCCCTATGTCTCGCGCGCCATCGACGCAACGCTGATGGAGCTGACCCCGGCGGTGCGCTCGCAGTTCGGCATCAAGCCCCGGGTGAATGGCGTGCTGGTCATCTCGACCGATCCGAAGGGCATTGCCGCAAAGAACAAGATCGTGCCCGGAGACATCATCACCGACGTGCGCGGCAAGCGGGTGCTCAAGCCGATCGATGTCGACACGCACGTGCTCTATTTTCTGAAAAAGGGAGACAGCGCCTTCCAGTTCGGCGGCAACCGCGGCGGCCAGCGCTACAGCTCTGCCGCGCAGATCACGCTCGATCTGTTCGAAGCGGCGATCGACCTGGCGACCATCGCCGCGTGGAGCAGCTATTCGACCCCGACCTTCAGCTACGCCAGCTATTACGAGGAATATAGCACGGTCATTGTCGAGGAATACACCTATAGCGAGACGATCATCGAGGAAACGGTGACGTCGGAAAGCTATGTCAGCGAAATCACGTCGGAAGAGTCGAGCTACGAGGAGACCTCCGAAGAGGTGACCGAGGAATCGTCCGAGGAAAACTCAGAGGAAGTCAGCGAGGAGTCGTCCGAAGAGGAGTCGGCGGAGGAATCCGAGGAAGCCGAAGAACAGGCCGATGAGGCAGAAGACGAAGCCGATGAACCCGACGAGGCCGAGGATGAGGCGGACGAGCCTGAGGAAGAGGAAGCCGATGAACCCGAGGACGAGCCGGAGGAAGACGATTCGGGCGGCGAGGACGATTCGGGTGGTGATGAAGAGCCCGAGCTCTGATCCGTTTTCCGGCCCGCCTGCGTGCCAGGCGGGCCGGGCATGAGCTCGCGCTTCCTTCCCGTCGAGCGCGGGCAGATCGCCACGATCGTCACGCATCTGGAAATGCGCAACCGGCCGGGGCCGCGCCCGGTGCGGCCGGTTCCGCTGCGCCTGAAGCGCTGGAAGGCACCGGACAATGACAAGTATCGCACGCTCTATCGCCGCGTCGGCGAGCCCTGGTTGTGGTTCTCGCGCCTGGTGATGGCCGATGCCGCGCTGGCGGCGATCCTCACCGACCCGGCGGTCGAGATCTTCGCGGTGCTCGATCCCAAGGGCATCGAGATCGGGCTGCTCGAGCTCGATTTCCGTCAGCCTAGCCAGTGCGAGATCGCGTTCTTCGGCCTGATCCCGCAGCTCACAGGACAGGGCTTCGGCAGCTGGCTGATGGGCCAGGCGCTCGGCCTTGCCTGGCGCGCGGGGATCGAGCGCGTCTGGGTGCACACCTGCACGCTCGACGATCCCAGGGCGCTCGGCTTCTATATCGCACAGGGGTTCACGGCCACGGCGCGCGAGATTGAACTGCTCGACGACCCGCGCCTGACCGGGCTGATCCCGAAGGATTGCGCCCCGCACGTGCCGCTGATCGGGTGAACGTCCTTCCTACGGGGAGGGGCAGAGCGCACCATTCCCTCCCCCATCGAGGGGGAGGGCTTTTGCATCGAGCCCGCCTCAACCGGAACGCTTCTTCCCCCGCGCGGGTATTCTTGGGCAGACCCAGCACGAAGGAATTTCCCCATGGCCCATATCCCCGATGACAACGGTTTCGGCACGATCAACGAATCGCAGCGCGACAAGCCGCAGGCGAACGATGTTGCCGAACAGGCGCTGCACCGCGAGGACGACCCCAGCGAGGACAGCGAGAAGGTGGCGAGCGGCATCAGCGTCATGCCGCTCGATGAACCCGATCTGGTCGACCGCATGGAACAGATGGTGAGCTCGGGCCGGATCGACACCGACGCCTTCGCCGGTGAGCGCAACGACGACGACGAGGAAAGCCCGCTCGGCGAACTCGCGGACGAGGGGGATGACGATCCGATGGACGTAATCGAGCGGTAATGTAACGGCCCCGCGCTGTAAAAATCCTCCCTCAGCTTGCTGGGGCCAGCCTGCATCAATTCCTCCCCCAGCTTGCTGGGGGAGGATTTGCCAGAGTTTACCTGCACCATTTCCATCGCGCGGCAAGCCGCACCCACCCCAGCTCAGCCTGAGCCTGTCGAAGGCCCCGCGCGGACCTCAGCCGTTACACAATGTTGGATTTGCAGATACAATCCGGCGCTCTGCGGGCGGAATGCGCGCAAGGGGGCGGGCCGGGTGGTCC
>NZ_LSIS01000227.1:0-5403 GCF_001556365.1 Blastomonas sp. CCH1-A6
CGCCCGCCTCTTCCTGGACGATGTGGATGATGTCGTCGACGGTGATCTGGCCGACCAGCCGACCAGCGCCATCGACCACGGCGGCGGAGATCAGCGCATATTTCTGGAAGCGCAGCGCGACCTCTTCTTGGTCCATGTCGGTCGGGATCAGCGTCTGGTCGCGCTTCATCACATCGGCAAGCGCGATATGGCGCGGGGTGCGCAGGATCCAGCTCAGCTGGCAGGTGCCGACCGGGCGATGCTGCGGATCGACGATGAAGATTTCCCAGAACTCGGTGGTGAGGTCGCTGTTTTCGCGCAGATAATCGATCAGCTGGCCGACATTCATGTGCTCAGGGACAGCGACCAGATCGCGCTGCATCAGGCGGCCGGCGGATTCCTCGGGGAAGGAGAGCGCATCGACGATCGCGGCGCGATCCGCCGGTTCCAGCTCGGCCAGAACCGCGCGCTGGTCCTCCTCCTCCATCTCCTCGATGATCGCGACGGCATCGTCGGTCTCGAGCTGGCCGGCGAGCTCCGCCACCTGCGCGGCGGGCAGCGCGTCGATCACGTCATCGCGGACATAGTCGTTGAGCTCGGTGAGCACGTCCGCGCCGAGCAGGTCGGTGATCGCGCGGGCGAGGGGGCCGCGATAGTCGCGCTCGACCAGCTCGAAAAGGTCGGCGATATCGGCAGGGTGGAGCGGCTCGACCAGGTCATAGGCCGCCTCGTCATCGCCCGCGTCGAGCGCTTCGCACACCTGGTCGACAAAGCCGGGCAGCAGGCGGTTGTCCTCGTCCAGGCTGGTGCTGGCGTCGGCCGGTTCGGCGAGGTCGGGCTCACGGAGAGGCGCGTCGGTCGGGTCGGTCATGGCCTGCTCCTGTCTGCGGGGTGGATGGGGAACGCGCGGGGACGCCGCAACGTTTCGCGTGTTTGGCGCTTCGCACCTGCAAAAGCAATCCCGATCGGGCGCGTCGGCCAAGGGGTGACATTCGCATGGCGGCCGCTATATCGGCGGCACCCATTTCTCCGGCCGCAAAGGACCTATCATGACCGCCGAAACGCTTACCTTTCACATCCAGGATGGCGGCGACATCGTCATCAAGCTGCGCCCCGACCTGGCGCCCAACCATGTCGCGCGCATCGTCGAACTGGCGAAGGAAGGCTTTTACGACGGCGTGAAGTTCCACCGCGTCATCGCCGGCTTCATGGCGCAGGGCGGCTGCCCCAACGGCACCGGCACTGGCGGTTCGAAGAAGCCCGACCTCAAACAGGAATTCAACGACGAGCCGCATGTCGAGGGCGTGTGCTCTATGGCGCGCACGATGGATCCGAACAGCGCCAACAGCCAGTTCTTCATCTGCCTCGACGATGCGCGCTTCCTCGATCGCCAGTACACCGTCTGGGGCCAGGTGATCGAAGGCATGGAGCATGTCCACGCCCTGCCCAAGGGCGAACCGCCCGCCAAGCCCGGCGTGATCGCCTCGGCGACGGTGGCCTGATCAATTGCTTCTACAAAGCTCCCCTCCCAGCCCAGGGAGGGGAGCAGCTGTGCCCTGGCTGCTTGGTCAGATATTCGCTTCGACCAGCCAGTCGTGGAACAGCCGCACGGCGCGCGTCTCGAGCGCGCGGGGCTTGCAGACGAACCAGTAGCTGTACGGGCTCTCGACACGGACGTCGAACAGCTTGGTGAGGCGTTCATCGCCCGAACGGGTGAGGTGGTCGTCGTGCATGATCGCAATGCCCAGGCCCTGTGCGGCGGCTTCGAGCATCAGCGGGCCGCTGTCGATATGGTCGATCGATTGCGGGTGCAGGTCCGTAAGGCCAAGCGCCTGTTTCCACGCATCGAACGAATGCGCCATCTCGTTGTGCACGAGGATGGTCTGGCGGTTGAGCGTTGCCAGATCGGGGCGCGGGCCGATGCTTTCGACCAGCTCGCGCGAGGCAATGGCGTAGACATAGTTGCGGTCGAGCCGTACCGAATGCAGCGCAGGATCGGGATGTTCGGCCAGGATGATCGCCGCGTCGAGCGTGTCGCCCAGCCGCGCTTCGGCATGGCCCGATGTGTCCACGTCGATATGCAGCATCGGATAGAGCCGCCGCAATTCGCCCAGCCGGGGAACGAGCCGCTGGCTTCCGAACAGCGGCAGCATGCCCAGCCGCAGCCTGAGAACCCGGCTGTCGTCCATATGCGCGGCGACGGCATCGGCCAGCGCGTCGATCGCGGGCGCGACACTCGCATAGAGCGCTTCGCCAGCCTCGTTGAGCTTCAGCTGCTGGTTGTGGCGCTTGAACAGCTTCTTGCCGACGAAATCCTCCAGCCCGCCGATGCGGCGGCTGAGCGCGGAAGGCGAAAGTGCGAGCTCGCTCGCCGCTGCCTTGGCCGAGCCAAGCCGCGCCACGCGCAGAAATGCTTCGAGGGAACGCAGGGGAGGGAGACGTCGCATGGCCATGTGTCGCGCATTATTGCAGTGCAGCGGAAATGTGCAATTGCAAATATGGACGGACTGCGGTTTTACGCGACCTCAGTTGCATCCTTTGCAACTCAAATCAATCTTTTCGCACTTGCACAATAAGGGCTCCTGACCCATATTGATCATGCCTTTCAGGCATCCTCTCCTAAAAACTTTATCGGGTCAGCCTTCGGGCTGGCCCTTTTTTTGTGTCTGGATGGCCTGTGGCCGCAGCCTCTAACCCAGCCGATCGGGCTTGGCAAATCCTTTGATTTCCGGGGGTTTTTTTGCAGTTGCGAAGAGATGGCGCCGCAAAGGATTGCAGTCGCTCTAGGTAAGCGGTGTCATATGCGCTGACCGGCATGTGACGCCCATGGTATCCGAATCACGATTCGCGAATCACAAGGTGATGGTGCGCGTCGCCGGATGGTGCTTGTCGAGATGTTTGCGGATGATCTTCAGGTTGCGCGTGTTCGAACGCCAGAAGAAGTCGAACGCATCGCCCACCAGCGGTACCGCGCCGATCAGGCTGTCGAAACCGACATTGGCCGCCATGCGCGCGAGCTGGAATTTCGACATGCCGAGGTTGCGCGCTTCCCAGACGATGTACAGGCCCATCGCGCCGGTGATCACGTCGCCGAGCACGGGGACGAGGCCGAGCACGAAATCGAGCCCCACCTTGCGATTGACGCCGGGCAGCGTGAAGCTGCGCTCCAGCATCATTTCCAGCATCTCGACGCGCTGGCGGATCGCCTGCGGATCGTTCGACAGCGCGGGCATGGCGGCGCGCAGCTGTTCCATCTGTTCAGGCCGGATCGTCTTCATATGTCACCTCCGCACCCCTTGCGCCTGTTATCTGGGGATGACGACCATGTCCGGCAAGGCGTGCCAGCCATCGGCGGTGATGGCAAAGCCGGGGACATTGCCACGCACCAGCGAATAGCGGATCGGCGTGCCCAGCGGGATGAAGATATTGGCCGAGGTGATCGCGACCTCCGCCTCGGCCATCTTGCTCATGCGCACGGCAGGATCGACCGCCCGCCGGGCCTGGGCGAGCAGCACATCGCCTTCCTCGTTGCACAGCGGGCGCACCGCGCAGGCGAGCTGGTTGAGGAACCAGCCGGGCTGGCGATAATGCGCAACCTCGTCGATTAGCCGCAGATCGGCCGCCGCGTCTGGCGCCACCAGCCGCGCATCGAGCCCGATCGTCTGAAGGTCGCGCCGGATGCGGCCGAACACCAGCCGCGACCCCGGGCCGCGCGGCATGGCGATACGCAGCACCGGCAGCGTTTCATTGGCCTGCCGCCAGCGCACGATGCGCCCGCGCGCCAGATCGCGCCGCGCCTCGATGGTGAGGTCGGTCCAGCGGTCGCCGATCAGCGGCTGATAGCGTTCGAGCCCCAGCGGCACGATCCGTGCGGTCACCTGCCACTGGCCGATGCCCAGCGGCGTCATCAGCGCCTCGCGATCAATCGCCAGCGCAATCGCCTCGCGATTGGCGGGGTCACCCAGAAAACCCTTGCCGTTGACCACGAGCAGCCCGAACAGCCCGATGACCGGATCGGCGCGCACGTCATTGTCGGAAATGCCCGCTGCGCTGAGATAGGGCAGATGCTCGAACCGCCCGCCGAGCACCATCGCGCTCTCGCCCATGGCAAAGCGCGCGATCGCCCTGGCAGCGCGTTCGGTGCGGACCTCGAGCGGGCGAACCATGCGCCGTGGATCCGGCCCCATGGAATCGTCGACACGCTCGGTCAGCAATGTCCAATAGGTCTGGCGATCCGCGGCCAGCGGGCCGGTGCCGCTGCCGTTGCGGCGGATGCCGAGCTCGGGTTGCGCCAGGATGCGCAGCAGCTCGGGCTGGGGCGACAGCAGCCGGATCTCGATGACGCGTCCGGTCATCGAACGGATGTCGCGCACCTCCGCCGTGTCGGCACCCAGCGCGCTCTTCGCCTCGATCTGCAGACGCCGCTTGAGCGCGGCGGCGACATGCTCGGAGGTCACCGGGTCGCCATTCTCCCAGCGCGCGTTGCGCAGCCGGAAGATATAGCTGAGCCCGTCATCGGTCACGATCCAGCGCTCGGCGAGCCCGGGCACGATATTGCCCAGCGCATCAAGCCGGACCAGACCCTGTGAAGTCGCCGCGCGCAGATAGGCCGAGCCGGGCTCCAGCACCGCAGCATCGAGATTGTTGCGGCTGGCCGGATCGATGATCGAGATGCCGAGCGGCGAGCTGTCGGTGCCGCTGCAGGCCGAAAGCGCCAGCGTCGCCGCAGCCATCAGGCCCGAAATGGCCTTTTTCCATGCGCCGGTCATGCCTCGCCTCGCGTCGCTCACTTGCCCCTGGCCGCGATAGCAGGGGCCGGAGCCAGGGACAACGCCGCGCTCGGATGGATGTTGCCGGGATTGTCGATCCAGCCGCGCACGCGCGGGGCGACCAGCGCGCCGCTGCGATAGAACCATAGCGGAATGACCGGCATGGCATCGAGCAACCGCGCCTCGGCGGCGCGCATCGCGGTGACACGGCGCGCAGGGTCGGGCTCGGCCATCGCCCTGTCGAGCAGCGCGTCATAGCCGGGATCGGCAAAGCCCGAATAGTTGACCTCGCCTGCATCCGACCGGTGCACCGCGAGGAAATTCTCGGGTGCGGGAAGGTCGGCGATCCAGCCCGAGCGTGCCATCTGGAAATCGCCGCGCCGCATCGCCGCGAAATGCAGCGCGGGTTCGCTGTTGAGAACGCTCGCCTCGACGCCGAACGGCTTCCACATCGCGGCCAGTGCCACCGCCATGCGGCGATGTTCGGCGGACGAGTTGATGCGGATTTCGAAGCGCAACGGGCGCGAAGGGCTAAAGCCGGCTGCGGCGAGCAGCCGCCTGGCTTCGGCCTGGCGGCGCTGCGGCGGCAGCCGAGCCCAGTCGGGCCGTACGGCCGCGCCGCCCTGCAGCGTGGGCGGGACGATGCCATAGGCGG
>NZ_LSIS01000228.1:0-376 GCF_001556365.1 Blastomonas sp. CCH1-A6
GAGGGGAGGAGGATTGAAGATCGGTGTCGAGGACATGGGGTCCAGCACGACATCAGGAGACACGTCATGAACATCGGTCAGATCAAGCAGAACGACGCGGGCATCTTCATGGGCCGCATTTCCACCCTCGCGGTCGCGATGACGATCGCGCTGAAGCCGGTCCAGTCGTCCAATCCGCGCGCCCCGCGCTACGAGATCCATGCGCTCACCCCGGGCCGGACGTGGGTGCAGGTCGGCGCGTTCTTTGAACTCACCTCCAACAACACCGGCGAGGCGTTCCTCAACGGCCGCATCGACGATCCGTCGCTCGCCGCGCCGCTCCAGGTCTCGGCCTTCCGCCAGGACGACGGCTCGTACAACGTCGTGTGGCAGCGCG
>NZ_LSIS01000229.1:0-70431 GCF_001556365.1 Blastomonas sp. CCH1-A6
TTCCAGGAACAGCCGATCCATCGCCGGGGTCAGCCAGACGACGGCGAGCCAATCGGCCAGGCTGTTCGCTGCCGCCGCGGCGCCATTGACGCGCACCTGCCGCCGCGATGGCGCGTCGGCGCTGGTACCGGTGCCGATGCGCACCTCGTCGTCCATGAGTGCGGCGGCGACCGTGAACCCGCCCGGTCCCTGCTGCCGGGCCATCTGCTGGATGTCGGCGCGGCGCATGCCCCGGCCCGGTGCGAGCAGCGAGATCGCCTCCAGGATGTTGGTCTTGCCCGCGCCATTGTCGCCCCAGATCACGTTGAACCGCGCGCCCGCCTGAAGCCGGGTCGCCTCATGGTTGCGGAACTGGGTCAGCGAGAGGGAAGAAAGCGCCATCTGCGGCCCGCTATAGCGCCATGAACCGAGCCATGCGCGCAAAATCGGCGAGGCGCGGCACGGCGGGAATGGTCTCACCCCAAAACATCGTGAATATTCCCAAAATTTCGCATTCAGCCTGCAGCAAGAAATGTTTCATCCTGTGCAAGCATCAGAAATATATGGGTTTTTCAATCTGGCACGCCCTGTGCAGAGTATCCGGCATCTCCCGACGGACGGACCGAAGGGACACGCAGACACTCTGAAAGGACCCGCATCATGTTCTCGCTCTCGCAGTTCAACACCAATCTCGTCGCTGCCATCTGCGCTTTCGCCACCTCGGCACTTTTCATCGGACTGAGCGTAGGTCCGGCGGAAATCGGTACGATGTCGGCGATGATCGTCTGATCGTCGACACGCTGCCATCACATTCAAGGTTTAAAGGGAAACCATCATGAACAACCGCTCTTTCCATCTCGACAAGTCGAACGGCAAGCTGATGGGCGTGTGCTCCGGCATCGCCAACTATTTCGACTGGGATGTGAACCTGATCCGCATCGCCTTCGTGCTCGCCGCATTGTTCGGCATCGGCGCGCCGGTGCTGATCTATCTGGTGATCGGCCTGATCGCCTCGGACCGCTGAGCCGGGAGCGCCGGATGCCGGATCAGACCCCCGATCAGACCTTCGTGCTGAACGGCGTGAAATCGGTGGCGGTATCGAACACCTCTACCCCTTCGCGCCGCTTCAGCCAGCCGACCACGGCATAGGTCACCGGCGTCAGCACCACTTCCCAGCTCACCTTGAGCAGCCAGTTGGTGATCATGACCGTGATGACCTGGCTCGTCTCCCATTCG
This sequence comes from Blastomonas sp. CCH1-A6, assembly GCF_001556365.1. NCBI lineage: Bacteria > Pseudomonadati > Pseudomonadota > Alphaproteobacteria > Sphingomonadales > Blastomonadaceae > Blastomonas > Blastomonas sp. CCH1-A6. Next base: position 1,216 of record NZ_LSIS01000229.1, read on the forward strand.
CCGTAAAAGGCAAGCGGATAGAAGATCAGGCTGTCGACACCCTGGCCGACCACCGTCGAGCCGATCGTGCGGGTCCAGAGCAGCTTGCCCGCCGTCCAGATCTTCATCCGCGCCATGACATAGCTGTTGACGAACTCGCCCGCCCAGAAGGCGACGATCGAGGCGAAGACGATCCTGGGAACCTGGCCGAAGACCGATTCATAAGCCGCCTGACCGTCCCAGCCTTCCGCCGGGGGCAGGCTCACCACCACCCAGCTCATGAACGCCATGAACAGCAGCGCGCCGAACCCTGCCCAGATCACGCGGCGCGCGCGGGCATAGCCATAGATTTCGGTGAGCACGTCGCCGATGACATAGCCCAGCGGAAAGAACAGGATGCCCGCGCCATAGACCCATTGCTGTCCGGCGATGGTGATGAAGGTCGGCTTGGCCGCGCCGATGACGTTCGACAGCAGCAGCACCGTGACGAAAGCCGCCATGACGAAATCGTAATAGCGGAAGCGGTGCGTGGCGGGATCGAAGCCGATGCCCGGTTGCAGGCTGTGGCTGACGGCGGCGGGTTCGGCAGATGGGCTTTGCATCGCCCAAGCCATATCGCGGTTTGCACCCACCTGCAAAGCCCGCTATTGCGCCCACACCAAGGCGCGCGCCCTTAGCTCAGCTGGATAGAGCACGAGACTTCTAATCTTCGCGGATAGCATTGAAAAAAAAGGATTTATTGGCATTTTGTGCCAATTTTTGTGTCAATTTTCTTGTGCTAGCCGCTGGCGTTAGTCTGCTCTGGCAGCGTTGTGCCTTGCGATCAGGTCGTAAAGTTCGGCTTTTTGGCGTTTCAGTTCATCGACCTGCTGTTGGGTGGTATCCGTTCGAATACCATTCCGCATTTCGCTTGTAGTAATTCGGCGATCTTCAAGGAAAGGTAACCGCTGATCGATTTCTTCGATGTAGCGCACGGCCCATTCAACAAAAGCATTTACCATGGCGCCCTCATTCGCCGCCCGCCGCTGCAAGCAGTTCATTGGCCAGTGCTCCCAGCTCGACGACTCGCCCGTCGTCGAGGCGAACTTCAATTTTTGGTGTCCTGCCGGTCGGGGCCTTGCCGCTCGCAAATTCAGCCATTTCGGCGGTTAGATTAGTCATGACAGACACAGCCTGTCTCAAATCGGTAGCAATCTCATGAACGCTGCGCGGCATTGGCCTCTCCCATATTTGACATTGCAATGGATATAGTCCGCAGGTTTGAAAAGGTCGAACCTTTTTCAAGGTCCCCGATAGCCTGATCGCTCCAGCGCAAGTTGTGGCCATTTGCCCTGACTTCGGTCGCATCGGGTTTGAACGGAGTTATGCGGACTTCTCCTGCTCGCCTTCTGCTGCTTTGCCCCTGCTGATCGCCGAGGCCGCCCTGTCGAAGGCGGTGACAGTTTCCTCCGCGCCGATGTGCATGTAGCGGGCGGTGACCGCGATCGAGCTGTGGGCCATGGCCTTTTGCAGCTCGAGCAGGTCGGCACCGCCCTGGCGCGCCCAGGTGGCGAAGGTGTGGCGCAGATCGTGCCAGTGGAAGTCGACCAGCCCTGCTGTCGCGCGAGCCTTGTCCCAGCGCTTGCGGAAGTTGGTCTGGTCGAAGACCGGGCCGCGCAGCTGCACCACCCTGGGGGTGCCTTCGTCCGCGCGCTCGCCCGGCTTGCCGGCGACGGCGGCGGTCTGGCTAGCGCGATGGTCCTTCAGCAGTTTCAGCAGCGGCTCGGCAATGCCGACCACCTGGGGCTTCCTGCCCTTGCCCTTGGGAATCGTGATCGTGCGGCCGCGCAGGTCGACCTGGTGCCATTCAATGCCCAGCATCGCCGTCTTGCGCAGGCCCGTGGTGACCGCCGCCGTGATCGCCAGCTGCATGCCGGGATCCGCCGCGGCGATCAGCGTGTCGAATTCCTCGTGGCTGAGGAAGCGGACGCGGTGTTCGTTCTCCGGATAGCGCAGGCGCTTCCAGTCGATCGACGGCGCGGCCAGGCCGTGCGCATTGACCGCGTGGTTGATTGCGGCCTTCAGCACCGCCATGTCGCGGTTGATGGTCGGGCGATCGATGCCGTCGCCGCGGCGCTTGGCCCGATAGTCCATCAGCTGGCGCGTGGTCAGGCGGTCAAGCGGCTGCTGGGTATCGAGGCGCGAATCGAACAGCGTGATCTTCTGCCAGATGAAGCTGTGGCTTTTCAGGTGCTGGGCGTGGTCGGTGTAGTAGGTGCCCAGCACATGGGTGAGCTTCCAGCTTTCAGGGCGCTGGGGCGCGGCCTTCAGATCGGCCAGCAGGGCGGCGGCTATCGCCTGCGCGTCTGCTTTTCTCTCAGCTTTCGTGCTGCCGCGATATCGGTGACCGTTGTGGGTGAACGCGTACCACCAGTAGGGGGAGCCTTCTCTTTTGTGGATTCGCATGTGCGGTGCCTCTTGGCGAAATCGACCAGATCCTCTGCAAGATAGCGAACAGACGCTCCCACCTTCACATAGTCAACCTTTCCTGCCTTGCGCAGATCGCGCAGCGTGCGCGCCGACAGCGCGATCATCGCGGCGGCTTCTTCCTCGCGCAGCAGGATAGGATCGGGCGCGGATGCCATCAGCCGTGTTCCCTGCCATTCCACCAGTCAAAGAACCGACAAGGGCCGCAGGTTACGCGCCAGCCATTGTCGCGTAGTGTGATCAGCAATGCCTTGGCATGCGGCCGTCGCAACCAGTATCGGTTCCAGCACCAATTGCCGACCCAGTCGCGGGCATCGTAGATCGCGAAGTCCCGGCGATGGATGCGGATATGTGTTCCGGTGGCCGCGAACTTGTAGCCAGCATCGAAATTGGGCGCTTCGATCTCGACATCGCCATAAGTGGCCATGGCTGCGCGCCCGGCGAACAGGCCGTTGTCAGGATCGTTGCAGGCAAAGTCGATGGCAACGAGACTTTTCACGCGACTTTCCTTTCGATCGGCAGGGGCTTGCCATCGGGGCCGAACATGTCGGCGAGAAGGCTGGGGGCGGGTTGCGGAAATGATGGGCGAACCATTTTGCCGGCATCGGGCAAATGGTCGGGTGCGGGGCGCCATGCGCGGAAGGCCTGGCGCAGCGCCTGCAGGCGATGCAGCGAGCGCAGCGCATCGGTCAGGCCGAGGAAGCGGGTGCCCAGGTCGACGCGGCCTTCGCGCTCGATCTTCGTTATCACGGTGTCGCGCGCGCGCGTCAGCTCTGCGATGGTGTCTGACAGCGGGCAAAGGTCATCGGCGCGCGACTGACGATCGCGCGGGCTGATGCCATGGCCGGGGCCGCCGACGATCCACGCCTCTGCCGCTGCCCAGGGCATCAGCGCGCGGTTGGCCGAGACGCTGTTGACGCTGCCCTGTTTGATCGCCCGCGTGGCCATGGCGATGCGGCGGTCGAGCTCGCGGGTGATAAAGGGGGTGTCAGGCATCGATCTTGCCCTTCCGCACCTCGAAGGACACGGCGACCACCCAGGGGTTGGCGTCCCATGCGCCGGGGCCGTTGATCTCGTTCCAGAGGAAACGGTAGGCAGCGACGGGCGAAAGCCATCTGCCCTGATGCAGAGGCTCCGGCAGCATCCACCAATCCGGCTCAATCACGCCGGCTTTGTGCGTTAACCCCTCTGCGATCGCGTCGTCCCTGCTGATGTCCTGCAGCCGCTCGACCCGAACATCGGTGACGGTCAGAGTGAGGCGACTTGCCCAACGGGGCATGTGGATCGACACCTTGCGATGCCAAACCGCGTATGGGTCGGGAGCGGCGAACATGCGACCGCGCAACCCGTCCGGGCCATAATGCCGGTTCGCGCAGTTGGGGGGATTGCCGTCCGCGGCATAGTGAACGGGATCACCGCGACGGTAGGCAAGCTGCGGCGGCGGCAGCTCATCGCCGCCGGGCGTCGTGCCGTACGAGTAGCGGGTGGCGATCCACCACGATTCCTTGACCCAGAGCCGGTCACCGACTGCGAAGCGCGGACTAGGAAAGGGCTCGCAAGTGCAGCCGAGCTCGTCTGCTGTGGCGTTCGCCCATCCGGTGTCGCTGAAATGACATGGGATGATCTTGCGAGCAGGCTGCGGCTTCAACACCCGCCGCGTCTGCGTCTTGGTGCCAGCGAGCAGGGCGCGCACCATCGGCGCGCTGAATAGGATCGGGCGGTCGCTCATCGCGCCCACTCCCGCGATTTCCTGCCCAGCCAGAACGGGATGAACCCGATGGCCAAGATAGCCCCAGCGGCAAGCACGAACGGCCAGCCTGCAGAAATCGGGACAATCCAGACCTGGTTGGACTTGCTAAGCCGCTGCCACCAGAAGCCGGCGCAGAACAGTGCGACGACGACGCCAGCGAGATAGACCGCCATCAGGATATCGGCCCAGTTCATGGCATCACCTGCGGCATGGCATCGTGCGTTACGCCGTCGAGCAGGCGGCCTGCGCGCTTCTTGCCGATCGCGAACATCGTCATCGCACGCCTGCCCTGCTCGAATGCCGGAGGGCGAAACATCGCTTCACCATCGAACCGATGACCATCGGCATGGAGCACGCATTGCTTGCGGCGCAGGCGCCGGGAGGCATCTGGCCTGTTGATCGGCGCTGGATGGTAGCAGGCGTCGGTCTGCTCTTCGGTCATCTCGCAGACCGGTGCCCACTCGCCCCACTGCTTGAAGAAGAACGGTACGCCGGCGGCGGCGCACTGGTCGCGCAGGCAGCGGGCCCAGTCGGGGTGCATCGGGCGCGCAGCGGGGCCGCTTTCGCCGCCGACGATGACCCAGTCGATCGAGCCTATTACCCCGGTCCAATCGCAATTCGTGCAGCACTCATAGGCGCCGGTGCTGGGGTCCATGGACAAGCCATCGAGAGCGTTCGGGCATACCAGCCACCTGCTCAGGTCAATTCGTCCCAGCATCGGCTCAATGCTAAGGAACCGGACGGCAGCGGGCGTGGCTTCCAGATCGTCGATGCGTTCGTCGGCGCGCTTCTGGTCCTCGACCGACACGCCAAGCCAGACGTTGGGGAGGGGTGTGCAATCACCGCCCATGATCGGGCAGAGCCTTTGCCACCGATCAGTATCGATCGCGCGACCGATGGCTGCCCAGAAGTGCCAGCGGTGCTTTGACAAATAGGCCCGCATGCGATTGCTGCGCTTGGTGAGTATCTGGAAGGTGTGCCCTTCCCAACGCTCGCCGTTGGGAAGCAACCGGGGTGCGCAGAGCGCCATCACGGCGAACACGCGGTCGATCACCTCGTCGGGCACCGATTCATGGAACAGGTCCGACATGCTGTTGACGAAGTACATGGTCGGCTTAGCCCGGCGCAGCGGCTCGAGCATCGCCTTTTCGTTCACCTCGATCCTGCCGGTCCAGACCGGGCCTGCCTTGCTGGGCTGGGTGAGCCCGGCATAGACCGGCGCAGTGGCCTTTATCCGGCCCAGGCGCGCGGCGGTGCGCATGGCGTAGCAGTTGGTGCAGCCAGGCGAGAGCACGCTGCATCCGGCGATCGGGTTCCACGTCGCCTCGGTCCATTCGATGCTCGTCATGCTCCGGCCTTTCTCGCTTCGGGGATCCAGCGCTGGCGGGTGCCGTCGGGCTGGAGGATCGACCAGTCGCCCTCGTGTACGCGGGTCATACCGGTGTTCATCACGATCACCGGGCCGCGCGAGGCGGGGCGGTGTTCGGGGCGATAGCGGGCGATGGTCATGCCGCACCTGCGCGCAGGGCGTTGAACAGGGCGAGGCCGGTCACCAACAGGACAGACAGCACGATCAGCGCATCGCCCAGCTCGCGTAGCCAGCCCTTGATGTCCATCAGCGCGGCGGCGATTTCGTGTGCCTGGGCGCGGGTCATGCTGCGACACTCTCGACAGGTGCGACATAAGACACGCGGTGTCCTTCGCCGAGATAGTCGCGGAAAGCTGCCACAGCCTCGTCAATGCTCGGGTGTCGGCTGTTCATTCCGCCCTCGTGCGAGCGCTGGAAGAACGACAGCTCAAAATTGCCTGCCGATTTGGCGCGGATTTCGACGCGGATGCGCGCTTCGTGGGCGAGCAGCACCAGAAGCGTCAGGGGGAAGAAATCGAAGGTTGCCATCCGGCCATCCCGCCACGGCACAAACATTGCAGAATGATTGTGGCCGACGCCCCACTGGACTTTTTCCCAGTTGATCGGAGCGTTGTAGATGCCGCCGCCGACCATGCCGCAGATGTCCATCACCTTGGCCTGAAACTCGGTCAGCTTTTCCGGCGCCGGGCGATACGATTTGCGCTTCGCGTAAATCTGGTTGGCAGCCTGGTTCTTCTGCTCAACCCATTGGGCGTGATCCATGCGCGCGTAGCTCATGCCGCAGCCGTCCGGTTGTACCGGCGCTTGGGAGGCCAGCTTTCGCAAAGGGTGGCGGGGGAGAGGGGGCGGGTGCCGCTGGCCTGGCCATGGCGCGGGCTGTTGCCGGTCACGGTGACCGTGCCGTCGTCATTCGCGCTGATGATGCGGACCTGGTTACCGGTCCTGCGTTCGTAACCGAAGCTCCCGGGGTGCGGGAACTGAGCTGGTGCCTTGAGCATGTTCGCCTCTCGTTTGCCGAAACAATACCGCGTTAAATATACCGGTATGTGTGCCGCGTCAAGCTGCGGTATGCTCATGCCGGGAGACGGTGCGCATGGTTGACATCAAAAGCCTGATTTCATTTCGGATCGCAGGTGCAAAAGCGCCGCCGGATTGGTCGCCCGATCTGCCTGATCAGGAAGACGAGCCGCCGGCCGAGGCACTGCCGGAGCTGTCGATCGCTGGGCACAACTGCATCGTTACCTATGTCGACTCGCGCGGACGCCCGAGCACCCGCCAGCTGACATGCACTCGGTTGGAGGATCTTCAGGGCGTGCAGTATCTGTTTGCCTGGTGCCTTCATCGGAAAGCGCACCGCCGGTTTCGACTCGACAGGATTTCAGAGGTCAGTGACGCGGTCAGCGGCGAGACGCTGGGCGATGGGAGCAGCTATTTCGCCCGTTTTGGTCAATGGCATGTGCAGGATGCGCCGTTGCACTGGGGGCTTTCGCCCTGTCATCATGCAGATCTGCGTGCCGGGCTTATCGTTCTGATGTTCATGGCAAGATGCGATGGTGAGGTGCACGAAGCCGAGCTGGAAGTTGTCGAGCAGCTGGTCACGTCATTCTGGCTACGATGCGAGACCTTGGCCGATCTGCCCCTCAACGAAATCCGTGCCGCTGCAGACCGCATCGCTCCAGACAGCGAATCTTTCTTCGTGGCGCTGGAGCGCGCGCGGCAGTCGCAGGCGCTTACGCGGATCATCGTGCCGTATCTCGAGCGGGTCATGGTTGCAGATGGCCGCTTGCACGCGCACGAGCTGCACTGGATGCGCGCTGCGATCGACTATTTATCGCAAGCTTGATCCGTCAGATGGTTACAAGCTCTGCCCAGGGCATGACGCGATGAACCGCGGCGACCTGCTGCCGCATCACGCGAAAAGTCTGGCGAGGCTCAAACTGCTCTAACTCAATGAAGGTCGCGCTCTGTCTCACCAGGCGCTTGATGAGGGCGCATACGATGGTTTGGCCGCCATCGCCGTTATCGTGCGCGAGCTGCACGATGACATCGTCGCCGATGCGCGGTGGCCGCTTGGGGTCAACATAGACTGGATCGCCCGGCTCGTAGCGCGGCGACATGGATGTGCCCGCCACGTACAGTCCGTATATGTCCTGCCGCCCCATGATGTTGGGTGGTCTGCGCAGCCAGTCGACTGCCTCACCCATCTCGACTTCGTGCATCTCGATAGGAATCTCGGGTTGATCGGGATCGGGGTGCGTGTCTGAGCCAAGCGCGGTGCCATAGACCGGCACGTTGCGCGGCGTCTCCAATCCCTTGAAGGGAATGCCCACATCGCGGGTGCGCTGCGGCGCTAGCTCGTCTTTGCCGATCAGCCAATCGGTGGTGACTTCGAACAGCTCAGCCAGCTTTGCCAGTCGATCGGCGCGGGGTTCGTGGCCGGCCAATATCTGCCGCACGGCATCCGGACCGCCAGTGGCAAGCATCGATGCTTTCCAGGCAGAAAGGCCCTTTTCGTCCAGCTTCTGCTTGATGCGTTGTTGCAAGATTGTTTCGTCAGACATGACGGCATTAATGCCGCCAAAACGACGGCAATTCGAGGTGTTATCTTTTCCGGTTGACCCCGTGGCAAATACCGGTATTTTTACCGGTGTGTTTAACGCTATCGAGGCGAGTTCCGTGGTGCCACCCATTTCATTGCTACCCGTGCTCTGGCGGATTGCAGACCAATGGGTCGCAGTGACCGGCACAAATCACTCCACGCTTGGGAATCGTGCCCTGTTTTCCAGCGGGGTGTTCGAGCGCCTGCGCGCAGGCAAGACGATCACCCAGCAGAATTACGAGCGATTGCTCAACTGGCTGGCCCAACCTGCCAATTGGCCTGATGCGGAGGTTCCGCAGGAATGCCGGGTTCTGCTGCATGACATGGCCAGTATCGGCCAGTCTGCGCAGATGTCACCGGGAAGCGCGGAGAAAGTTTCCCCGGATGATCATGGGGTTGATCCAGTTGTCGGCGGGCCCTTCTCCCGCCGTGCAGCCGAAGGGGTGGCGCATGCGATCACCGCCACCCCGGAGGCCGCCCAAGGTCGGGAGGTGGGGGCATGAAAACCATTTCACTCAGCATCAGGCAGTGCGCGCTGACCATGGCTGCCGCAGAGCAGAGCTTCGATGCGCTGCATCGAGCCTTGGCAGGGGCAGGTCTATTGGAAGCCCTTGAAGGCCTCACGGGCCTTTCGGATCGCTATGGCCTCGGCCTCACGGATGAGCGCGATCTCTTCCGCGTCGAAATTGCGCTCCGAACCGCAGGCGGGGCAGAGGATCACGACATCCTCCGGATATTGCCCAGCGAGGGGTACATCAAACTTGTGGCCGCAATCGCAATGGATTGTGGCGGAGAAGCTGTTGTCAGTCATGGCTGGCCGATCCTTTCAGTCGTGGGTCCCAACGCGACTGTAGCCGAAGGGGTGGCGTCGGCAAACGCCACCCCGGAGGCTGCACGATGACCCTGGCGGTGTGGCAGCAGCGGCTGAAGGCAGCCGCAAAGGACCTGGTGAGTGCCACCGGCGGGATCGAGGCGGCGGCTGACATTCTGGCCAAGGGCAAGAGCACGATCGCGCGCTGGGCCAGCATCAACGACGCAGACTATTCGATGCCGATCGAGGCGGTCGCGGCGCTGGAGCGGGTGACGCGCGGCACAGCAGGTGCGCCGCAGGTCACGAGCGAGCTTTGCCGCCTGGCGGGCGGTGTGTTCGTGCCGCTGCCCGATGCGGGGGCCAGCGACGGTGAGCTGCGCGCGGGCGTGATGCGCCTTTCCGCCGAGCTCGGCGATGTCGCGCGCGAGATCGACCGCGCGCTTTGCGATGACCGCGTCTCACCGCGCGAGGAAAGCGCGATCCACCGCCAGCTCGACGAGCTGATCGCGAAGTCCGTGGAACTGAAACAGGCGGTGACGCTGATGGTCGACCGCGATGGCAAGGGAGGCCTGTGATGGGCTGGCGCGATTTCTGGCCTTTCGGGCGCAAGGCAGAGCCGCAGGCGCCAGCCCGCGCGGCTCCGATCGATTGCCGCGCGAATGGCAACTGGGCGCGCGGGGATCTTGCACTGTGCATGATCGATAGCTGGAAGCCGCACCCGGGTGCGCCCCTGCCGATAAAGGGGCGCATCTATCGCGTGCTGCAAGTGGTCGAAGACATCAAGCCCGCCGCATTCGAGACGGGTGAGGGGCTGCTTGCCTATTGGCTGGCGCTCGAAGGCATGGATGGCTGGTCTTACCAGAGCAACACCTTCCGCAAGGTGGTTCCGGATCACACCGCCTGCGAAGCCGAGTTTCGCGAATTCCTGCTAGGGTGCGCGCCGCTGCCCAAGCGGGAGACGGCAGCATGATGGGCGGGTTCATGCTGGGCCTCGCGCTGGGCTGGCTCGTCGCCGGCGGCATCGTGATGCGCATTGCCTTCAAGTCCGAGCTGGCGGGCGAGCCGCTCAGCGCCAGCGACATTCCGGTGGTGATCGGCGGCGTGCTGCTGTGGCCCTATCTGCTCTATCCCGACCAGGGCGACGCAGAGGATGACAATGCCTGAGCGCGCGTCCCTGCCTGCATCTGGTGAGCCGCGGTTCGTGCTGGGGCCGCTGACGCTCTATGCCGATATCGGCGTGATGGAGGCGTGGCTGGAAACGGCGATGCCGGGCGACGAGCTGCGCTATGCCACCGGCCCCGCGCTGGGCCGCGATGCGCCTGCCGGGCTGTTGGCACGGCAATGGGCCGAAGAAGGCGAGGTGGTGCTGTTCCAGCGCCGCGCGGGCGCCGGCAAGCCGCTCGAATATGTCGCGCGGCGCAAGGAACCGCCGGTGCAGCCGCGCGCGCGATCGCGCATGGAAGGGCCGGTGCGGCGCGCCGTCTCGCGCCCGGCCCAGGCGCTGCCCGAGAATTTCGACGCGAGCGACGAGGGGCGGATGCTGGCGCTGCTGACCGAGGCTGCGGAGGCTGGCCTGGCTTGCCCGAGCAATGTGCAGCTGGCGCGCCAGCTCGACCTGAATGCTCGTAGCCGTGCCCAGTATCTGATCACCAAGCTGATGCGGGCGGGCCTTATCCGGGTGGCCAGTGCCAGCAGCTTCGACGGGCGCGTGGTGACCATCGTTTCGAGCGGAAAGCGCACGGCCGATCGGCAGGTCGGAGCCGTGCTGTGGCGGGAAAGGACCGGGGGGTGAGAGGGTTTCGAGACGCGATCAGCAATCAGGACGCGCGCGCGGTGTTTGCCGAGCTGGACGAATGGATGCGCGCCACGGGCACGCCCTGGACGCGCGTTGCCAGCCATATCGGTGTCACTGACGCGGTGCGGCATCGCGTGCTGGGCGAGGGGCGCGGGCTGCTGCGCGCGAATGCAGCGGCGATTCGTGCGGTGATCCGCGACTTTCCCGATGGGCTGGCCGATCCCCGGGGGCGCAACGATTTTCTGACCGCCGCCCAGGCCGCCGTTCTGGCCAACGAAATCCGCGCATGGCTGGCGCGTACGGGCACGCCGCTGGATGTGCTGGCCAAGGCTGCGCATCGCCAGCCTGGTGGGCTGATGCGGCTGCTCGACTTTCCGCAGCCGGTGGGTCGATCGACCGCCGCTGCCTATCGCGCGCTGATGGCGGCCAATCCCGACCGATATCAACCGCCAAAGCATAGCCGTGCGCGCAAGCTGGCCGCGCCGGTGGCGGCGGCAGTGCCCGGCCTTGACCCGCTGGCCGATCGCCGAGGCGAGGCCGACCGCCGCCGCCGAGAATGGATCGCGCAGCAGGCGGCAGAGCACCAGCGCAAATACAACCGCCCGCTGGGGCGACCGATCGAGGAGATGGTGGCGTGAGCGGCATACCTGAATTCGCATCGCTGGAGCAGATGCAAGCGTGGGCGCACGAGCTGATGGCCAGTCGCGCTCCCGACTTCGTGATCGGCGACGATTATCTGCGTCGCTGGTACGTGATCCCGCGCAACCCGTCGGCAAATGTCTATTTGCACCACATCTTGCACAGCGACGACGATCGCGCGCTGCACGATCATCCGTGGTCGAACACCAGCGTCCTGATCGGCGGGCGCTATGTCGAGCATATGGCCGCGCCCGGCGGCGGGGAAATCCGCGTTACCCGGCATGCAGGCGATGTGGTGACGCGGATGGCCAGCGACGCTCACCGGCTTGAGATCATGCCCGGCGAGAGTGCGATCAGCCTGTTCATCACCGGGCCCAAGGTGCGCGACTGGGGCTTTCATTGCCCGAAAGGCTGGGTGCCCTGGCAGGAATTCACGAGCCCGGAAGACAGCAGCAAGACCGGCAAGGGGTGCGGCGAATGAGCGGCAGCGGGATGATTGCGGCGCGGCCCGAGGGGCTGGCGGTGGATATGGCGGGCGAGCCTGAGGGCTGCGCTTCGGATTGGCATCTGACCGGCGAGGGACGGAGCGATTGGCAGCCCATGACGGCGCGCGATCGACCCCTGTTCTGGGGCGAGGCCTTTACAGTCGGAGACTGGGTACTGGTCGCAGGCCAGCGTGTTCGCGTGGTCTCCTATGAGATCGATCCTGCGAATATGACATTCCGGTACACGCCGCTGGCTCAGCCGGACTACGCGGACAAGTTCGCCTTCGACCTGGGAACGTCGGTGGCTGACCTGAAGCCGATGGATGCCGAGCAGCATCACGAGCTTAGTCCCGCGAAGTCCGAAGAACCCAAAACCTGGCTCCAGTCGCAGGCGCCGCTCGGGTCTGGTCCGGTGTTTGAAGGCCCTGCCGTGGCCGGGGCGCTGATCATGGATCAGGATCGCATCGTGGGTTTGCGCATCCTCTCGGAGGCCGGGACGCCTGACTATTCGTTCACGCTTGGATCGCCTGTCTATCGCACCGTCGACCCATTGCCAGCCAGCCTGCCGCCGATGTCGCATGTCGTGCGCGGCTTTGCCGAGGATGACGCTGTCTGCGCTTCGGGTTGGGACGGGCCTGCACGCTGCGAGCCGTTCATGGCGTTCGCACCGGGTGCCACGGTGACGGTCGATAACGAGAGTGAGCCGGGCAGCTGGGCGCGGGCGCTGGGTGAGCGGCCTGATCCGCTCTGGGGCGACAGGGTGAGTGGCGACGATGAAATCGCGGCGGCGCTGGCGGTGCAGGCGCGGCTGCATGCGCTGGGCATCCTGATGCTGGGGGCGGCGAAGTGCACCGACGTGCAGGCGTTGGCCGATCGCGGGGCGATCGAGCGCGACGGGGCGGACCTGTTCATCCGCCGATATTCGGAAAGCATCTGCGAGATCGTGGCCGAGCTGATGCTACCGGCCCAGTCGACCGAAGGCTGATGTCGATGCAAAAGCTCCGCAAGTTATCTGGGCATAGGATAGGCCCGACGCACAAACAGGCACGCGATGCGGCCCTGATCATACACCGGCTGAACAACCAGCTTGAAGCGCTGGGATGCGTTGCCCAGCATCTGGTCCTGAATGGATTTGCTGGTCCACATTTCGACCGCGTCAAACTGCCGTCCTGCCTCATCGATTACTCTTACCGTTCTGCCAGCGCCAAAAAACGCCAGAGCGGTCATGTCGCGATGCCGGCCCAAGGCGGCCTCGTCACTGACATAAATGTCGCTGTGTTCGAGTACCATCCGGACGGCGTCGGGCAAGGGAATCGCATCAAAGGCCGGCGCCTTTTTCAGATCACTCGAGCTGATTGTCACGGGCGGGCATCCCGAGCCGGACACCGTGATGGTCGCACCGCTTTCAATGACTATTTCGCACATGGCATTCACAGTGGAATCAGGTGGTGGCTCGTTGGAGAGCACACTCGCCATCGCCTGGGCAAGGTTGATCATAAACTCGCCGATCGCCGCATAGCTGGCCCATCTGACCAGTCTGTTTTCCGGCAAATTGACGAAACCAGCCATTTCCGCTGCGGCTTCGCGGAACCCCTCCCATTCGCGTTTTGCCGCTGCCATAAAGCGCACCAGGTACGATCCGCTGTCGACCGAATCGATTATCGCCACCCAGTCCTGATCTTCCAATGGCTGGGTAGAGTTGAGATAGTTCTCAAGAACTTTGCCAAAAGCGGTCACGAGACCCGTGAATTCTCCTGCCGACATGCCGGTGGCTGCGTCAACGCGCAACTCAACCAAGCCTCGATCGGTCGGCATTTCCATTCCCGTTCGAACACGCGTTGCCATTTCACCCTCCCTTATCAACTTGAAGCTGCCCCATCCGACCAGGACTGGCAAGGCCTGGGCTCGACTGTTTCAACAGTGCTTCGACAGTCTGTGGATGCTGACCGGGGAGGGCGGCCTTCATGAGGCAGAACAGGTCGAGCGCCGTCATGCAGCAGCGCCGCGAGCCGCACCATTCGCTCGACGATTTCCCGACGCCCCCTTGGGCGACGCGTGCTCTGTGCGAATGGTTGATCGCTCAAGGCCATGTGCTGAGCGACAAGAATGCTCGCGAACCCGCCGCTAACCGTGGCTTCATGGCGCGACCGATGACGGAGCATTTCGCATCGGTCGAGGCATCGGACGTTCATGATTACGGCGCGGGCTACCCTGTAGTCGATTATCTCTGGGGGCCAGACCCGAGCCCGGTTGATTGGACGTTCTGCAATCCACCGTTTCGTCTGGCACAGCAGTTCATTGAACGCGCGCTGCGCACCAGCACCATTGGCGTTGCCATGATCGTGCGGTCTGCATTCACCGAGGGCGCGTCGCGATACTCCGAGCTATTTGCGCCCCATCCACCAGCTTTCGTGGTGCAGCATGTCGAGCGCGTTCCAATGGTTCGCGGGCGTTATGACCCTTCAGCTGCCAGTGCCACCGCTTATAGCTGGATTGTCTGGGTTGCAGGTCAAAGCGATACTCGATTCCGTTGGCTCCCGCCGTGCCGCAAGCGGCTCGAGCGCCCCAGCGATTACGAGGTCGCGGCATGAACGCGTCTCGCACCAGGTTCGATTGCGGGCGGTGCCAGCGGCAGACGCGCGAGGCGCTGACGAAATGGCACCAGCTGTTTGTCTGCCCGTCCTGCCTCGACGAGCTCGATACGCCGCTTTCGCCGGTCACGCGCACGATCGCGCTGGACCGGGCGCTGTCCGACCGGCTGCTGCCGATCGCCAGCCAGCGCGGGCTGCCGGTGTCGACCCTGGCGACGCGCATTCTGGACATCATCAGCCGCGAAACGGTGCTGATCGACAATCTGCTGGATGAGGAAGAGTGATGGCGGGGCGAAAGGCTATTTGCGCACGCGATATCAACGCTGGCCCAGGCACGTGCTACTATTGGTGGGACAGCTGCCCCGCGAAGATTGCGCACTGCTTCAACCGGTACGTGCGCGAAAACGGCGGTACGATCGACATGGCCAAGGCCCAAGACTGGGCCGCCGCGCGCGACAAGGCGCTTGAGCCACAGCGCAAGCTGGATCTGGGCGAGGCAGCATGACGGGCCGTGTTCTGGTCGCCTGCGAGCGCAGCGGGGTGGTGAGGCGGGCGTTCGAGGCGATGGGCTGCGATGCCTGGTCCTGCGACACCATGCCTGCCGATGATGGCAGCAACCGGCATATCACCGGCGACGTGCTCGACCATCTGGACGATGGTTGGGACCTGCTGATGGTGGCGCATCCACCCTGCACGATCCTGTGTAACAGCGGGGCGAAGCATCTGTACATCGGCGGGCGCAAGGCGAATGGGCGGGACCCGGCGCGCTGGGCCGAGCTCGACCGAGCCGCCGCCTTCTATCGTAGGTTGCGCGATGCAGTGCATATCCCGCGCCGGGCGATCGAGAACCCGGTGATGCACGGCCATGCGATCAAGCTGACGCAGCGTGGACCGGTGCAGTTCGTGCACCCGTATTTCTTCGGCGAGCCGTTCTTCAAGAACACGGGCCTCGAGCTGATCGACCTGCCGCGCCTAGTGCCGACCGCCATGCTGACGCCGCCGCTGCCGGGCACGGCAGAGCACAAGGCCTGGTCGCGCTGCCATCGCGAGCCGCCGGGGCCTGATCGCGCACGGCGGCGCAGCCAGACCTATCCGGGCATCGCAGCGGCGATGGCCGCGCAATGGGCGCCGCTGATCGGCGCGGGCGAGAGGGAGATGGCGGCATGATTCCAACCAAGATTTCTCCATGCACACGTGAGCTTGGCAGGCCTGCTGGCACGCTCGAAGAGGATTGCTCGTCACTGCAAATCTCAGATGTTCAGGACCCGATTTGGGGCAACCTCCAGCTTTCGGCCTGGCAACCATCAGATGAAGAGCGCGCTGCGATTGCGAATGGAGCGCCGGTTATCCTGTCTGTCGTCGGTCGATCGCATCCGGTTGTGTCCCTGTTTGTGGGTGCTTGGGAAGGCGAGGCATCGGAATGACCGGGAGGATCGAGCCTTCCGTGATCGCCGATATCAAGGCGCGGGTGCCGGTGTCGCGCGTCGTCGGCCAGGTGGTGAAGCTGGTGCGGCGTGGGCGCGAGTGGGTGGGGCTGTGCCCGTTTCATAGCGAGCGGACGCCCAGCTTCACCGTGGCCGACGACAAGGGCTGGTATCACTGTTTCGGCTGCTCGGCGCATGGTGGGGTGATCGATTTCGTGATGGAGCACCAGGGCGTCGACTTTGTCGAGGCGGTGCGTCGGCTGTCCGACGAGGCGGGAATCGTGCTGGCGCGCGAGAGCGCGACACCGCGCGCCGAGCTGGAGCGAAAGGTGGAGCTGCGCGACGCGCACCGGGTGCCGACCGTCGAGTGCGCGCAATGGATGTGGCGCACTGCCGGGCCTGCCGAGGGCGAGATTGTCGAGGCCTGGCTGGCGGCGCGCGGGCTGGACGTTTCTCACCCGCTGGTTCGGCAGGGGCTGCGCGCGCTGCGCTATCACCCGCGCTGCCCGATCTATGCATGGAAGCTGCACGAGCGGCCTGAGGCGCTGATGGGCACGCGGCCTGCCATGCTCGCGCTGATCGAGCGGATCGAGGGGCCTGCCGGTGCGCGCATGCGCGTACCGATGGGTGTGCATGTGACCTATCTGTCGCCCGATGGGCGCAGCAAGGCGCAGCTGGGCGTGACACGCGACGGCAAGCCGGTGCCCACCCGCAAGATGTTCGGCGATGTCGCCGGGGGCGGCGTGTGGCTTGGGCCGGTGGACGATTCCGGACCGCTTCTGGTCGGCGAGGGAATCGAGACCACGCTTTCAGCAGCCTGCCTGGACGGGCGTCCAACCCGCATGGCGGCGGCGCTGTCGCTCGGCAATCTTGAGGGCAAGGCGGTGTGCCTGCGCGACGGTGCGCTGCCGATCTGGAACGTGCAGGCCGATGCCGCGCGGCCGCCGATGCTGATCGACGACGCCGGGCATGTGATCGTGGCGATCGATGCCGACATGAAGCCGCTGAAAGGGCGGAGAATCCAGTGGGCGCGCGGCGGCAAAACGGGTCTGGGTGATGTGTCCGGCCCCGAGCGCGCGCGGATCTGCGCGACGCTGGCAGTGCAGGCGTGGCGGCGCGCCGGGGCGTGGCCGGTCGAGGCGATCAGGCCGCCCATGGGCGCGGATTTCAACGACTTGATGCGAGGTGCGGCATGAGCAGCGGGAAGGACCATGCAGAAGAGCAGCTGCGCGCCTTTGTTGAGCGGATCGAGCGGCTGATCGAGGATCGCAAGGACATAAACGCCGATATCGCGTCGGTGAAGAAAGAGGCGCAGGGCTTCGGCTTCAATCCGGGTGCCATCATGGATGTGATCAAGCAGCGGGCCTTTGCCGAAAAGCATGGGCAGGATGCGCTGCTGGAGCGGCTGAGCCTGATCGAGCTGTATTCAGAAGCGGTCGGCATGGGGGGCATCGGGCTGGACGCGCTGATGCACCAGGCGCGCGACAAGGCGCTGATGGCGCAGTTTCTGACCGAAGCGCAGGCCCCGAAAAAGCTGACCAAGCGAACGCAGACCTTTCTGGCGCTGCAGGATCAAGCGGCGGCGGCGCGCCGGGCTATTGCCGATACCGATAATCACAAGGGAATCGCAGGATGAGTGATGTGACCGGGCCGATAGCGATGCCGATCGCCGACCCGCTGAAGATGGCCTGGTACGAGCTTTCCGACCTGGGCAATGCGCGCCGGTTGCGCGACCTTGCGGGCGGGCGGCTGTTGTGGGTAGACGATCACTGGCAGGGCTATGACGGCAAGCGATGGAGCCGGGAGGACGGCAAGCGCCTGGCGCATCTGACCGCGCACGAGGTGGCGCTGCACATCACGGTCGAGGCGCAGGCCATTGCCGGCGAAATCGAGGCCGGGCGTGTCGAGAAGGCGCAGCAGGGGCGCTGGGAAGAGCGCGCGATCGCGCTGTTCAAGCATGCGGTGATGAGCGGTAATGCGAACAAGACCGCTGCGATGCTGGTGCAGGCGCAGAACCTGATGTTCGCAACGCGCGACGATTTCGATCGCGACCCGCTCGCGATCAATGTCGGCAACGGCACGCTTCGGTTTTTCGACAGCGGCGAGGGGTGGCGGGTCAGGCTCGACCCGCATGACCCGGCGGACATGATCAGCCGGGTGGCGGACGTGCCCTGGCTGGCGCCAGAAAACCCGGAATCGGCTTGCCCGACATGGGAGAAGCACATGGCCACGGTGCTGCCTGACCCGGCGGTGCGCGCGTTCTTCCAGACCTGTGCCGGCTATGGCGCGACGGGCAGCATCCGCGAGCAGGTGATCTTCATTCTGCAGGGCAAGGGCGGCGATGGCAAATCGACCTGCATGAACGTGCTGCGCGAGACGCTGGGCGGCTATGCCACCAAGAGCGACGTGCAGACCTTCATGGCGGGGGCGATGCGCTCTGGCGCCGACGCCACGCCCGATCTGGCGCGCCTGGCGGGCGATACGCGCATGGTTACAACGGCAGAGCCCAAGGTGGGCGGGATGCTCGACGAGAGCCGGATCAAGGATATCACGGGCGGCGAGCCGATTCAGGCGCGCGAGCTGCACGGCGCGCCGTTCACCTTCGATCCGCGATGCAAGATCTTCTTCCAGTGCAACCGCAAGCCTCGGGTGAGCGGCGACGATGACGGGATATGGCGGCGCATCACGGTGATCATGTTCCCGCACCAGTTCAAGGATGAGGCGATCAACAAGCGCATCATGGAGGACCTGCTAGCCGAGAAGCCAGGGGTGCTGCGATGGCTGGTCGATGGGGTGCTGGCCTGGCTGAATGCGGGCGAGCTGAAGCCCCCTGCAAGCGTGAAGGAGGCGACCGACGATTACCGGCGGGCATCGAACCCTTTTGGTGAGTGGTTTGCCGATTATGTCGACACTAGCGACCCGAAGTCTGTCGAGCCCGCGCAGTCGTTGTTCGACAGCTACAAGGCGTTCTGTAGCGACAATGGCGTCGACGATCGCGGGATCATGAACAGCACGTCCTTTGGCCGTGCTCTGGGCGACAAGCAGCTGATCAAGTTCAAGAGCCATGGCGGGCGCGTGCACCGCCGGGGATGCCGTCTACGGCGCGATGACGAGCTGTGGCAGGGGCAGAAGGCCGCTGGCGGCGAGACTGCTCCTGAGGGCCGGGAAAACCCGGGCGAGATCATGCCGGGATGGGACGATTGATCGATGCTGACCGTTGGCCACAACATCTTGTGTCAGACAGTTTCAGACAGTTGGGTTGACTGTCTGGTTTCTGGCCCGGCGTCGGGGCCGATCGAGGGTGTCGGGGTGTTGGTGCGGGGTGTGACTGGTCCTGATCGGGGTGGCTGATCCGTCTGACCGTCTGGAACTGTCAACCTCTGGAAAGGCGCGGAATTGGCCAGCGTCAGACAGTTGCCGGATTGTCAGACAGTTCTTGCGGGTTTCAGTCATGTGCGCGCGCCCACATGTGCGTAGGTTGGTGAACTATCTTACTGTCTGATCTGTCTTCAAGGGGAATATGTGGTGGTTGACCAGAAGAATGGCGGGAACGGTGTTTGGAAGATCAGGGCCGAGTTCTGGGTGTTGATGGCGGTGTCGATCGTGGCGCTGCTGGCTGGGCTGAAGGGATGCGTGGGATGGTGATCGACGATGTGCTGAGCTTTGACGAGGTCGAGGCGGCGTTGATGGATGCGCTCGAGTACCTGGCGCGCATGCCGGACAAGGAACGGGGCTGGCTGTCGGCGGCGTCGCGGTCCAGCATGCCGCCGGTCATCCGGGCGACCTGGCTGGGCGATTATGGCGATAACGATGCCGTGCCGCGCGGTGCGGGCCTCTCGCGGGCGCAGGTGGAGCATGTCGAGCAGTGGGTGACCGGCGAGCGGGCGCTGGTGCTGGCGGTGCCGGCAGCGCATCGCAGGCTGGTCGGCCTGGTGCTGCGGCACAAGCGCGAGAATGAGGGTGGCGGCTTTGCCTGGAGCGATGTGTGGCGCGTGTTCGGTGATCGATCGGTGACCAGCGATGCTCTGCGCAAGCGCTATGAGCGGTCGATCTGCATGGTGGCTCGCGCGGCAAATCGGTGAAGCCGAGGATTTCCGCCTGCACACTGCGTCAAGCGGTTTCGGATGTGTGCAGTGAAAAATACTTTGTCCGTTTGTGCAGCGATTGGGGTATTCATGCAGTTGTGCTGGAGAAGTGCGTACTCGGCAGCGGGCGTGCGGTTCTGTTTGGTACATCCTCTCCTGACCTTCAGCGGGCGGCGGGCTTCGGCTCTGCCGCCCGCTGGCGTTTTGGGGCAAGGCGCAACGGGTGGTGCATGGGCAGGCTGAAGGCGATGCCGAGCAGGCTGAAGGCCTCGCCGCCCAGGCTCAAGCCGCTGCCCAAGGTCGCGCTGAGCTTCTATCAGTCGCCCGAGTGGCGGCAGCTGGTGCGCGACATCAAGCGGGTGCGCGGTGCGTTCTGCATCGTCTGCGGCTCGGACAAGCGGATCATCGGCGATCATATCGTCGAGATCAGGGACGGTGGCGAGAAGCTGGACCCGATGAACGTGCAGCTGCTGTGCCATGCGTGCCACCAGCGCAAGACGGCTCGAGAACGGGCCAAGCGGGCTGTCGGGCACGCCGGATGACCGGGGGGTGGTTGAAACTCTGCAGGATCGCGGCCGCGCGCACCGCCGTTCCTCTCATTCGGAGATTTTTTTCTTGTGACTGGAATTTCGGACGACGCACCGGGCCTGTTTGGCTGGGTGCCCGCGCCGCCGCGTGGGCAGGGGCGTCCGGCGTTTCAATGGTCGCGGGAAAAGTCGAATAAAATCATGGTGTTGTTTGCCAGCGGCTATCGCGAAACCGACGTGGCCAAGGTGATCGGCTGCGATGCCAAGACGCTGCGAAAGGTTTTTCCCGCCGAGTGCCGGGAGCGCGAGCGGGCCGCCCTGGTTGTGCGGTCGGGCATGATGGCGCGCCTGGTCGATGAGGTCGAGAAGGGCAACGTCGCCGCGTGTAAGCGGCTCGACCAGATGCTGGATGCCGAGCGGGCGCGGGCGACCGATGCCCGGATGCGTCCGACTGAACCGAAGGCGGGCAAGAAAGCCGCGCCGATAGGCAAGAAGCAAGAGCAGCAGGATGCAGCGCAGGGTGTGGGCGGGCTGTTCGGCACGCGCAAGCCGCCGCGATCCGCGCTGATCAACTGACGCCATGCGGCCCGTCTGGTCGACGGCCTGCCTTGACTGGGAGGAACGAATTGTTGCGGGTGACAGCCTGGTGCCATGCGCGCCGCTGTTCCCCGAAAAGGCGGAAGAAGCGCTGGAGGTGTTCTGCGCGCTGCAGGTCACCGACCTGCCGCAGAAGGACGATGGCAGCTTCCCGACGCTCGGGGAGATTTGCGACAGCCGGATCCTTGATCTGGTCGCCGCGATCTTCGGCGCGGAGGACCCGGAGACTGGCCAGCGGCTGATCCGCGAATTCATGCTGTTGATCAGCAAGAAGAACGGGAAGTCGACGATCGCTGCGGGCATCATGCTAACCGCGCTGATCCTGAACTGGCGGCATCATGCCGAGCTGCTGATCCTGGCGCCGACGCTGGAGGTTGCCAAGAACAGTTTCGACCCGGCGATGGGCATGGTGGATGCCGACCCGGAGCTGAAGACGCTGCTGCATGTGGTCGAGCACCAGCGGCTGATCCGGCACCGGGTCACCAAGGCCGAGCTGAAGGTGGTGGCGGCCGATGCCGACACCTCCGCGGGCAAGAAGGCCGGCATGGTGCTGGTCGAGGAATTGTGGCTGTTCGGCAAGAAGCCCAAGGCGGCGAGCATGCTGCGCGAGGCGACAGGCGGCACCTCGACCAGGCCGGAAGCGTTCGTGCTGTACATCTCGACGCACAGCGACGAGCCACCGGCGGGCGTGTTCAAGACGAAGCTCGCCTATTTCCGCGACGTGCGGGATGGCGAGATCGATGACCCGTCGAGCCTGGGCGTGCTGTACGAGTGGCCGGAAGACCTGCTGGAGGCCGAGGCGTATCTCGACCCGGCGATGTTCCACGTCACCAATCCTAGCCTTGGGCGGGCGGTGTCGGCGGAATGGCTGACTGCCGAGCTTCGAAAGACGCAGGCGGGTGATGCGGACGAAGACCTGCAGGTCTTTCTGGCCAAGCATCTGAACGTCGAGATCGGTCTCAGGCTGCGCCGGGACCGGTGGCGCGGGGCGGATTACTGGGAGGCGGCGGGCGACCGATCGCTGACGCTGGAAAGCCTGCTGGCGCGGTGCGAGGTCGCGGTGGTCGGCATCGACGGCGGCGGGCTTGATGACCTTTACGGGCTGTGCGTGGCGGGCCGCGAACGCGATACCGCGCGCTGGCTGTACTGGTTCCGCGCATGGGCTTGGCCAGATGTGCTGGAGCGGCGCAAGGACATTGCGGGGTTGCTCAGGGATTTCGAGGCGCAGGGAAGCCTGACGATCTGCCGCGAGGCCGAAGTCGGTGACGATGCCGAGGCGGACTTCCTGCCACAGGACATTGCCGAGATCGTCGCGATCGTGGCGCAGGTGAAGGAAAGCGGGTTGCTGCCCGAGCGTGGGGCGATCGGCCTTGACCCGCAGGGCGTGGCCGACCTGATTGATGCCATGGCGGCGGCAGACATTGCCGACGATCAGATGGCGCCGATCGGCCAGGGCTTCCGGCTGATGTCGGCGATCGTCGGCCTGGCGCGCAAATTGAAGTTCAACCAGGTGGTGCATGACGGGTCGCCGATGATGGCGTGGTGCGTCAGCAACACCAAGGAAGAGAAGGGGCGGCAGTCGGTGATGATCACCAAGAACGCCTCTGCCAGCGCGAAAATCGACCCGTTCATGGCGGGGCTGAATGCGACCAAGCTGCTGGAGCTCAATCCGGTGGCTGTGGGCGCTGCCAAATCATTCTGGGAAGTGACATGAAAGCTGCCGAGATCATGCGCGACATCGCCGGGCTGATCGGGGCAGGATTGGTGTCGATCGGTACCGGCATGATGCATCTGCCGAGTGGTTTGATCGTCGCTGGAATGCTGTTGATCGTGGGTGCAGTGCTGGCAGCGCGGGCGGCGCGTCAACTCTGATGGCGGGACTGTTCGGTTCGATCGCGGCAGGCTTCGAGCGCAAGGAAGCCCGTACGCTCGACAGCCTGCCGGGGTTCATGTTCGGCCCGGAAAGCAAGGCCGGCGTCAGCGTGACGTGGTCTACGGCGCTGAACGTATCGGCGATGCTCGCCTGCTGCAAGGTGGTGGGTGAAGGCATTGCGCAAACCCGGTGCAAGATCATGCGTCCGCGCGCAGGCGGCATCGGGGCGGATCCTGCAAGGGACCATCCGCTCTATCGACTGCTGCATCTGAGCCCGATGAAGGGGCAGACGGCCTTCGGCTTCTGGGAAACGCTGGTCTTCCATGTGATGCTGGTCGGCAATGCCTATGCTTACATCAGCCGCGTTGGCGGCAGGGTGTTCGAATTGATCCAGCTGGATCCTAGCAAGGTCCGGGTGACCCGCCGTACCGACCTGACGCTGGTGTACGAGGTCACTGGCGAAGACGGCCAGATGCGCCGCTTTGCCGCCGAAGATATCTGGCATGTGCGCGGACCCAGCTGGAATGGCTGGATGGGCATGGAGACGGTCAGGCTGGCGCGCGAGGCGCTGGGGCTGGCGATTTCGCTCGAGGCCAATCACGCGGGCCAGCACAAGAACGGGGCATCGCCGAGCGGGGTCTATTCGGTCGAAGGACCGCTGACTCCCGAGCAACACAGTATGCTGACCGAATGGCTGAAGCGCCAGGCGGCTAACCCGGGCATGCCGATGATCCTGGACCGCGGTGCAAAGTGGTTCAGCCAGCAGATGAGTGGCGTCGATTCGCAGCATCTGGAGACGCGGCGCTTCCAGATCGAGGATATCTGCCGGGCGGTGCGGGTGATGCCGATCATGGTCGGGCAGTCCGACAAGGCGGCGACCTATGCCAGCGCCGAGCAGATGTTCCTGGCGCATGTCATTCATTGCCTGGCGCCTTGGGCGACCAGGCTGGAAGAGTCGATCGAGGTCGATCTGCTGACCGAGGCTGAGCAGGCGCAGGGGCTGTATGCGAACTTCAACCTGTCGGCTCTGATGCGCGGCGATTACAAATCGCGGCAGGAAGGCCTCCAGATCCAGCGCCGCAACGGCGTGATCAATGCCGACGAGTGGCGCGCGCTGGAAAACATGAACCCGCGCGATGACGAAGGTGGCGGCCAGTACATCGTCGAAAGCAACATGGCCGTGCAGGACGGACGCGACCTGACGCCGATGCCTTCATCGCCGAGCCCGCAGGGGAGCAACTGACATGAACATGAATCGACTGGCGTTCGACTGCGAGGTCAAGCTGGCGGCCGACGGCGGCGAAACCGGGACGATCGAGGGTTACGCATCGGTCTACAACGTCGTCGATCGCGGCGGTGACATCGTGCTACCCGGCGCATTCAGGAAGAGCCTGGCCGAATGGCGCAAGCGCAAGGCCATGCCGCCGATGCTGTGGCAGCATGACAGCTGGACGCCGATCGGACTGTGGACCGAGATTGACGAAGACCACAAAGGGCTGAAAGTCAAAGGGGACCTCGTGCTGGAGGTTCCTGCTGCAGTGACCGCGCATGCGTTGGCGCGTGCGAAGGTCGTTAAGGGGCTTTCGATCGGCTATGCCACAAAGCAGGCCACGTTCGATCGGCAGACCGGGATTCGGTCGATCAAGGAAGCCGAGCTTATCGAGGTGTCGCTGGTCACCTTCCCGATGAACCAGGACGCAACCATTTCAGGCGTGAAGGGCGATTTCGACCCGCGCGTCATGGAAAGAGCTCTTCGTGACGAAGGGTTGTCAGATCGAGAGGCGAAAATCGCTGTCTCGGTCTTCAAGAAATCCTGCCGCGACGGCGGGACTGGCGGCACGGCACCCCGCGACGGGGAAACCGACCTGATCTTGTCCCTGCGCAAATGCGCCGAAGCGCTGCGCTAAGCCACGAAGGAAAACCACATGTTCATCGGAAATCAGGGTGCGCTCCTGGCGGGCGCATCGCCCATCGCCATGGCCCGCGCGCCCGAAACCAAGGACGGCGATCTGACCATGGAGGTCAAAACCGCCGTCGACCAGCTGGCCAAGACGTTCGAGGATTTCAAGGTCAAGAACGACGAGCGCCTGAAGCAGGTCGAGACCAAGCGCGGCGAGGATGCCGTGACCAAGGATGAAGTCGAGAAGCTCAACAAGGCGATCGACGATGCTCAGGCCGAGCTCAAGAAGCGGCTCGACGAGATGGAGGCTAAGGCCAATCGTCTGGCCCTGACCGGCAGCGGCGACGCAGCCAGCGAGGCCAAGGCTGCTCGCCAGTTTGGCGAGCTGGTTGGCAAGAAGGACTTCAGCCCGGAAGACCTGGCCGAATACAAGTCCGACCTGGCCAACTACATTCGGCGCAACGAGGTGAAGGCGGTGACCATGCAGGTCGCATCCGACCCGAGCGGCGGCTATTGGGTGACCCCGGATACCACGGGCCGCATGGTGCAGAAGATCTACGAATCGACGCCGATGCGACAGCTGGCCAATGTCGTGCAGATCGGCACCGATGCGCTGGAAGGCCCGATCGATAATGACGAGGCCGATGCCGCGTGGGTTGGCGAAAGCCAGT
This sequence comes from Blastomonas sp. CCH1-A6, assembly GCF_001556365.1. Taxonomy (NCBI): domain Bacteria; kingdom Pseudomonadati; phylum Pseudomonadota; class Alphaproteobacteria; order Sphingomonadales; family Blastomonadaceae; genus Blastomonas; species Blastomonas sp. CCH1-A6. The sequence continues at coordinate 26,777 of NZ_LSIS01000229.1, forward strand.
CCCGCTCGGCAACCGATGCCCCGCAGATCGGCATGTGGCGCATTCCTGTCAACGAGCTCTATGCGTACCCGAAGGTGACGCAGAAGCTGCTCGAGGATGCCGTCGTCGATGTGGAAGCCTGGCTGGCGAACAAGGCGGTGTCCAAGTTTGCCCGCAAGGAAAACGATGCCTTCCTGAACGGCGATGGCATCCTGAAGCCGCGTGGTCTGCTGACCTATGATACGGCGGCGACGGCCGATGCCACCCGCGCCTGGGGCACCTTCCAGCATGTGCTGTCGGGCGCGAGCGGTGCCTATGCCTCGTCGAATGCGGCAGACAAGCTGATCGACCTGATCTTCGAGGTGAAGGCCGGCTATCGCCAGAATGCTGGCTTCCTGATGTCGCGGCGTACCGTCGGTGCCACGCGCAAGCTGAAGGACGGCCAAGGCAACTATCTGGTCGATCTGCGGCTGCGCGACGGCGCCCTGGTCGAATCCATCTTCGGCTTCCCCGTCACCGACGGCGAGGACATGCCGGCGCTGGCTGCGGGCAGCCTGTCGGTCGCCTTCGGCGATTTCAACGAAGCGTACACCATCGTTGATCGCCTCGGCGTTTCGGTGGTGCGCGACAACATCACCCAGCCCGGGTTCGTCAAGTACCACATGCGCAAGCGCGTGGGCGGCGGTGCGGTCAACTTCGAGGCGGTCAAGTTCCTCAAGTTCGCCGCGTCCTGACGCTGGCAATCGCTGCCTTCCGATCAGCGGATTGCAGCCTGTAAGGAAACCGGCGGCGGGTCACATGGCCCGCCGCCTTTCTGTTGAAAGGCATACCCATGACTCCCGAACGCGATATGTTCCATGGCAGCGCCCCGGTGTCGGCTATCCCGCCCGCTGTGCTGTCCGCAGACAATACCCCCGCGGCTATCGATCTGCGCGGCTATGGCGCTGCCCTGCTGCTGCTGCACATCGGCGTCGGCGGCATCAGCTTTACCGGCACCAACAAGATCGAATTCGTTCTGACCCACAGCGACGACGATTCGACCTATACCAACGTGACCGACGATGACGTCATCGCCGACAGCAACGCGCCTGCCAGCATCAGCAACGGCATCATCCGCGCGCTGACTGCGGCCCATGCCGCCGCCACGCTGCAGAAGCTCAGCTATGTCGGCGGCAAGCGTTACCTCAAGCTGCTGGCCGATTTCGGCGGTACGCATGGCACCGGAACGCCGATTGCTGCCACCGTGGTGCGCGGGCTGCCGCACATCCAGGGCGTCGCCTGATCCAGTCCCTCGCATCCGCTGGTGGCAACATGCTCTTCACCCTGAACCCCATCGACATCGCCGAGGGGTATGGTGAGGGCATCCTGCCGCTGGCGGATGCGAAGGCGCATCTGCGCATCCTTCATGATGATGAGGATGCCAAGATCGAGTTCTGCCGGGATGCAGCCATTCAGGCAGTGGAGCGCTACGCGAATGTGCGGCTCGAGCGAACTGCAGGGATCGTTGCACGCTTCGCGGATTTCGGCCCGCAAATGCGCATGGGCATCGGCCCTGCTGCGACAGTGGAGGTCACGGGCATCAGCTATGTCGGCAGCGACGGCGCTCCAGTGCTGATGGACGAAGGCAGCTGGCGGTTGGATGTGCTCGGGGGGCTGATTCCCGCACTGAATGCCGCCTGGCCGACCAGTTATGGGCCCGTCACCGTGACCTTTACTGCTGGCTATCAGGCATCGAACCGACCTTCTTCGCTGGTCATGGCGGCGAGGATGATGCTGGTTCAGATGTTCGAAAGCTGGGATGTCATGCTGGCAGGGGAGGCCAGTATCGATGCGCCGAAAGGATTCCGCTTCCTTTGCGATCAAGTCCGGATGCCGGTGGTATGACGCCGAGGCATCGCCGGTACAATCTGGTGGAATTCCGCAGCAAGGGCGCAACCACCGAAAACGAGGCTGGCGAACCAGTCCCCGGAGCATCGACGCTGATCGCGCGCGCTTATGCAGCGATCTATTATGGAAAAGGGCAGGAGCGGCGAGAGGCGGCGATCGAAGGGGCCAGCCAAGTCGGCACGTTCAATGTCGAGGCCAGCAGCGATCTGCGGCGGGTCACGGTGGCCAATTTTATCCGCTTTGACGGCGCAGACTGGGACATCACCGGCATTGCTCCGCTCGGCAGGGGCGAGATCGATTTTACGGCTGTTCATCGTAGCAGCCTGACAGCGGGAGCATGACATGAACGTCATTACACTTGTCCTCCATGCCAACAATTACGGCGTCCGCAGGCGTAAGGACGTAGGTGATATCTATTATCACCAATCGCCCGCCACGCTGATCGGCATGGGCTTTGTCGCGCCGTACAATCCGCCTGCGCCTTCCGGCGGTGAGCCGGAAGAAGAAGAGCCGGCCTGATGGAGTTCGTGCTGACCGGCATCGATGCGGCGATGCGTGCCATGCGCAATATCGACGCGAAGGTGACGGATGAGAACATCAAGCCGGAAGCTGCCAGGGCGCTGCAGCCTGTTCTCGAAACGGCAAGGCGGATTGCCCCGGTCGATCGTGGCGAGTTTCGCGACAGCCTGGCGATCAGCGACACGGTGAGTGACGGGCTGACCCGTGACGGCCGTGGGGCGATGTATTTCGGCCCGCTAGAGGGTCAGGCCTTCCATGGGTGGTTCGTCGAGCTGGGCACGGTCCACATGGCGGCACAGCCAACCATCGTGCCTGCCTTCGAGCAGCACCGAGACGAGATCGTCGACATTTTGGGCAAGGGCGCTGGTCGCCTGATCCTGTCGGCCAACTGACATGGAAGAGGCCTTGATCGCACGGCTGCGCGCAAGCACGGCTGTCGCGGCCGTGGCCGGCGTGTTCAATGGCCGACCGGCGATCGATGTGGGCGAGCGGCGATCGGACCAGTCGGCGGCCTTTCCCGCAGCGCACATTCAGATGATGGTGCCTGGGCGAGATTACGACCAGGATGGGCCTCAGGGTCTGCACATCCCGCGCGTTCGGTTCGAGTGTTTCGGCCTTACCTGGCTCGCGGCAAAGCGTCTTTCACGCGCCATTACGGAAGTTCTGGAAGTTCCGGCCACGGTGAGCGGCATCCGCTTCCACCGTGCCAAGCTGGTGTTCGAACGGGACATGAATGCTGAAGACCTGGACGGTGGGATCAGGGTCTTCTGGACAATCCGCGACATGATGATCCCCTACACCCCTGCAGCATAAAGGAAGTTGATATGGCACATGGTGATGGCGTCCTCGGGGACGGCACTGAGCTCTGGTTCACGAACGCATCGGATACCCTGACCCGGGTGGTCGGTCTGATGAACGTCAACCGCCCGCATCTGTCGATTGCCAAGACCGAGACCACCGACCATGCCAGCGGCAAGGTCAAGCGCTATATCGCGGGCCATGGTGACGTCAACGAACTGGCCGTCACCATCAAGTACGAGCCCGGCAGCCCGACCGACCTGATGATTTCTGAGCATCTGGCAAGCCGCGAATATCGCCCGTTCAAGATCGTGACGATCGAGACGGACGGTTCCAGCCAGGATAATGCGGGCGTAGTGATGCTGCTGACCTATGTGCCGGACAATGCCCCGCTGGGCGCAATGCGTACCGCCACGATCACGGGCCAGCCCAAGCCGCTGACCCAGGTCGCGTCCGAAGTAGCCTGAGGGTCCTGATCCATGCAAAATCCCTTGCAGGGCATTGCCAGCTTCACCTTCGGCGGGCGCGAGTGGCACCTGAAGCTCGATAACCGCGCGCTTTATTATGCCGAAGATGTGCTCGGCTATTCGTCGCTCGACGCAGTCAATCAGGTGCGTGCCGACCTCACAGCGGGCAAGACTCCGCTGATGAAGACGATCGTCGCGCTGGTCTATGGCGGTCTCAAGCAGAACCACCCGGATATCGACGAAGACACCGTGCTGGAGATGTTCCTGTCGGAAGACCCCATCGTCCGTGATGCGGTGATGAAGGCGATGCGCGGCACGCAGATGCCGGATACCGCGCCGCCGGGCACGGCGGGAAACGGATCCAAGAAAGCTCGGGGGGCGCGCAAGACCCGGTAAGGTCAGAGTGGAACTGGGAGATCATCTTCCAGACCTGGTGTCAGGCCGGCTTTCTGCCGGACAGCTTCTGGGGTGAGACGCCGCGCACCACCATGTTGGCGATCTGGGGCGCACGCCACAGGCAGGTTGCCGATTTCCGCAACATCGTGACGGGGGCCTGGCTGGGCGGAATGCTCAGTCAGTGTCCGCCGGCGCAATATCCGCAGCTGGAAAAGCTGATCGGCGCGGAGGAAAAGCCTGCCGAGGCGAAAAAGATCGACCCGAAAGAGGCATCCGCCAACGCGCGGGCCTGGGGCGAATGGCTGCGGGCGGGGGCACAGAAAGGCAGGTGACCATTTCGGCGGTCTGATGCACTCTGCGGCCTTTGAGGCAGGGAGAGTATCATGCGAATCGGATTGGGAATGGTTTTGGCAATGATGGCATCGCCTGCAATGGCGGCGGATCAGTTTGACCTCGTCTGCAAAACCGTGTCGAGTAGTGGATATGATAAATCTCCACCTCGGTCAGAGGTCCAATTGACCATTGATCTTTCGAGAATGGAGTACTGCGAAAACGGTTGTTCGAATATCTTAAAAATCAAGAGCGTGATGACTGATAAGATTATTTTGCGTAGCTATCGCGACTCGGGGCAGGGTATAATAGTCGACATTTCGGCAGTGGTTGATCGTGTGCTTGGCGTTTATCAATATGAGTTTTCGCAGATTTACCCATATCCGAGCACCAAGGCGTACACTGCAGACTGTGAGCTCAAGCCGTTTTCGGGTTTTCCGGGCGCAAAGTTTTAGTTTCGGCCATCGCTTCTTGCACCAGGCGGCGGATCGCCTCGGAGCGCGACGGGATCTCGGGTTGCAGCCTGCGCCAATCGTCTAGTTGACGAAGGAATTCGTCATCAACCCGCATCTGGAACGTTCGGATGTGCTGCATGGTGACGATCTACAATGCAGGTTGACTGTGGGCAATAGTGTTTGTAATTACAAGCAAGGCGACAGGGTGTTACAGCACCCTGTCGCCTCTAACCATCATCATGGAGCTGACCCATGCCTCAGGCTGTTTCGACCGTTATCATCCCTCTGCACGGAATGTCAGCGGGAATATTGCGCGGGGTATCCCAATCGCCCACTGACAGGCTGGACGATCTGGAAACCCGGCTTGACAAGCTGCGCACCCTTGCCGGGGTTCTGCTGAACCGGCGCGATGTGAACGCTGAAGTCGGTGACCTGATCGGTGTGCTGCATGACGGCATCGATGCCTGTATGTTGCTGTGCAACGGCCCCGCGGCAGAGTATTTCGCCGACCGTCCGTTTGAGCGGGAGATGCTCGCATGAACGCGCTTGTCAGCCTTACCCCTGCGGGCGCGCGCACCAACAGCCGCCTTGTCGCCGACACGTTCGACAAGCAGCACAAGGATGTGTTGCGCGCTATCGATACGATCATTGAAAGGAAGCCAGAACTGACAGGGCGCAATTTTGCGCCGTGTGAATCACAGGTCCAGATGGCCAATGGCGTAAAGCGCGATGTGCGCTTTTTCGAAATGGACCGTGATGGCTTCTGCCTGGTGGCCATGGGCTTTACCGGCGAGAAGGCGCTGGAATGGAAGCTGGCGTTCATCGAGGCGTTCAACGCGCTCGAGCATCATGTGCGGGAAGAAGTGGAGCAGCAGCCTCTGGTGGAAGCCCAGCAGCTTGATTTTGATGCCATGGCGGAGCGGATGCGCATGGTGCGCGAGGCGCGTCTGCTATACGGGCGCGAGGCAGGCAAGCGGCTATGGCAGGACCTTGGCCTGCCGGATGTATCGCCCAAGAACAAGGCGCCGACCTTTACGGGATCGATCATCGAGCCAAGCGTCGACGCGTGGTTGGCCGAATGCACGGTTGTCGAGCGCGGGCACAAGGTTGAGACTTCGATATTGTATCAGCACTATGTCTGGTGGTGCACTCAGACCGACCGGCGATATGTGACGCTGACCATGTTCGGACGGCAGCTCACCTGCGCCGGGTTCTATGGCCAAAAATCGGGCAGGGTGCAGCGGGTTGGCATCAAGCTGATCGACTGAGTTGCTGGTGTCCATTCTATGGATACCAGCGTGCGTTGTCGGTCGAAATAGGGTGCAGTCAGCAGCCCCTTCTGAATGAAATTGCTCAAGAGTGTCCAAGTTATGGACACCCCTGGAACACCATCACAGGCCTGTCGGGAAACCGGCGGGCCTTTTTCTTTGAGGGAAACCCGTGACCGGACCGATCGCATCGCTGAACGCCGCGCTGCGGTGGGACCTGGCCGATTTCGAACGCGGCACCCGTCATATCGAGATGTCGTTCCAGAAGCTGCTGACGCTGGGCCGCGATATGGCTGCGGGCTTTCAGCAGATCGGCCAGCAGATGACGCTGGGCATCACCGCACCGATGATCGCCCTGGGCGCCTATACGGTCAATGCCGCGAGCGATCTGCAGGAGCTGCAGAGCGCGTTCGACTTTACCTTCGGTTCGACCGCCAAAACGATGAACGCGTGGGCGGAAAGCACCGGCAACGCGATGGGCCGCGCCACCAGCGAAATGAAGGCTGGCGCGCTGGCCATGGGGCAGTTGTTCAAGCAGGCGGCACCGACCGAGGAGGCTGCCGCGCGCCTGTCTCAGCGCTTTACCGTGCTCGCGCAGGATGCGGCCAGCTTTTACAACACCAGCTTCGATGAGGCGCTGGGCAAGATCCGTTCAGGCCTTTCCGGCGAGAGCGAGCCCCTGCGCGATTTCGGCGTGTTCCTGACCGAAGCCGCGGTCAAGGCCAAAGCGCTCGAGCTGGGCATGATCAGGGTCGGCGAGGAGCTGACCGAGCAGGGCAAGATCATGGCACGCGCGATCCTGATCCAGGAGGGGCTGGCTGATGCCAATGGCGATGTCGAGCGCACGTCAGGCAGCTTTGCCAACCGGGTGCGCGCGCTGAAGGCGAACATCCAGGAGCTGGCGGAGGAGATCGGCGAACGTTTCCTTCCCTATGCCGAGCGCTTTGTCGGTTGGGCTCAGCAGGCGGTGGAGTGGATCGGCAACCTGCCGCCTGGTGTGAAGGATGCTGCTGTCGGCTTTGGCATTTTCGCGGCAACGCTGGGCCCCATCATGATCGGTCTGGGTGCGCTTGCGGCAACCATATTGCCGTTGTTCCTGGCAAACCTGGGGCCGGTATTTCTCGCCATTTCCGCGCTCATCAACCCGTTCGGAACGGCGGTGGTCCTGCTGGGCAAGCTGGCTGGGGAGTTCGGCCTTGTTTCGCGCGCCCTGTCGCTGCTGGCTGGCGGTGCGGCGCGCTTTCTTGGCCCCTGGGGCCTGGTCATCTCCGGCATTTTGCTGTTTTCCGACAGCATCGCCAGTGCGATGCGCGGCATCGGCGCGATGATCCGCGACACGCTGGGGCCGAAGGCCGAGGAGCTGGTCAATCGGTTCGCGGCGCTGTTCGTCGATCTTGAGCAGGCATTCGAGGATCTTGCCGATAGCCCTATCGGCGAGTTCTTCACCATGCTGGTCGATATCGTCGGCGTGCTGATCGATGTGCTGCTGCGCCTAGGCGGACAGATGGTCATCTCCGGGATCGGCGCGCTGATCGACATGGTCACCGGCATCGCCGAATATGTTCAGGGTGTAGTCCAGACGGTTTCTGCCCTGCTGCGCGGCGATTGGGAGGGCGCATGGCAGGCCGCCGGCAATACGGTCGCGCGCGCTGTCGCACGCATTGCCGAGCTTATCCGGGGCGTGATGCCGTGGCTGGCCGGTGCGCTTGACCTGATGGCGCGGCTTGTCGGTGACCCGACGCCGCTGAGTACAGGTCGCGGCTCGGGCGGCGGCTTCCTGGGTGGCGGTGTTGGCTTTCTGTGGGACACTGCCACCAAGGCTATGGCAGGTGGCGGCAGCGATGCTGCTGGCGGCTCCTATGCCATCCCCGGTTCGGGGGGCGGCGGTCGCACGCGAGGCGGTGGCGGGCGTTCCGGGCCAAGCGCGGAGGAGCTCGCCGCGCGCCGGGAAGAGATCAAGCTGGAGCAGGCGCTGGCTGTAGCGCGCGAGCGGGGCGACATTGAAGGCGAGCGTGCCCTGCGCCGTCAGCTCGACCTGCGTTCCAAGATTGAGGAATATGAGCGCGCCGAGCTGAGCAATGCCGACGCCAAAGCGGCCGCAGAGAAGGACTTGCTGGAGCTCGATCAGGCCCGTGCAGAGGCCAAAGCCCGAGAAATCGCGATTGATGAAGAAAGCCTCGACCTGCAGCTGGCCGAACTTCGCAACGATTATCAGGCGATCCAGTACCTTAAGGATAAGGAATATCTGCGCAGGCAGACTCTGAAGTGGCGACAAGATGATGTCGAGCTGGCCGAAGCCGAACTGCGTGCAGCAAATGACCTGAAGAACCTAGAGGAAGCGCGCGCGGATGCAATTGAGCGGCGCTTGGCGGAGCAAGAAGACGCGCGCCAGATCGAACTGGCGCGGATTCGCGGGGACAATCCGGCGCGCATCGCGGCTATGGAAGAAGACCGTCGCATCCGCGCGCGCGCGGATCAGCTGCAGAGCGAATATCGCATGAAGCCTGAAGACGCCATGGCCAAGGCCATGGAGGAAGGCGCTGATCGTTCGCGGGCGGCCCTGCAAGGCACATTCCGCGATACGTTCCGCGCTGGCCTGCAGGCGGCGATGAACGGCGATCTTGGCGGGTTCTTCAAGAATTGGCTAGAGTCGCGCTCCTTCGATGCTCTGTCCAGGGTTCTCGATCGTCTCGCCGATGGCCTGGCCAATCTGGTCAGCGGCGGCGGTGGGGGTGGTGGTCTGCTGGGGGCGCTCGGCAGCGCGCTGGGTTTTGTTGGCGCTGCGACAGGATCTGGCGGTGGCTCCGCCGGCATTACCGTCAACAACAAGGTGGCGTCGCTGCAGGGCTATGGCGGACCTTTCGGCACACCAAAGCTTCCTGTTCCGATTGGGCTGCCCTTGCCAAAATTCGCCAACGGCGGATGGGGCACGATCAAGGGGATGCCCGGGCTCGACACAAACACTCTGAGCCTGAACGGCAACCCGATCGCCCAGGTCTCTGACGGCGAACTGCTGAACGTGCAGCGGGCATCGGCCGCCGGGCCGGGCAACGGTCTGGCCGTCACCGTCACCATGGACCCGTCCACGGGTGCGCTTGGTGCCTTTGTGACCGACACAGCCGGGAAGGTGGTTGCAGAAGCCACCCCGCGCATCGCCGCGCTCGGTGCATCCGGGGCCATCCAGAAGATCGGCAAGATGAACGCAAAGGCGCTGGCCCCATGAGCTATGTCGTGCTCCCCAGCTCGCCCGCCCCGATGATTATTGAGCCGCAGCAGATCGACTATGGTGGCGTGCTTTCCCCGCCGCTTGGCGGAACCGATCAGCGCGTCAACCGCAACGGCAACCGCTGGGCGCTGAGGATCCAGATGCCACTCATGGAAGAACCCGAAGCTGGCCTGTGGGTCGGTGCCCTGACGCGAGGGCAGCGTTATGGCGTGCGTCTTCCGCTCATTCAGGCGGATGTCAATATCGGCATTCCCGGATCGCCGCTTGTCAACGGCAGCGGCCAGGCTGGCGATACGCTGAACATCAAGGGCATGGCCTCGGGCTATGACCTGGTGGCGGGCCAGTGGTTCAACCATGTCTCCGGCGGGTTCAACTATCTCTACAAGATCGCCCTGCCCGGAAAGGCCATCGGCCTTGGCACCGTGACGGCCACGATCGAACCGCCCTTGCGTGCCGAAACGACCGATAACGAGGTCCTGGAGTTCGAGGAGCCGGTCATCGAGGGGCTGCTTGTCGGGCAGGGGCAGGGCTGGACCATCGACGCGGCGATCCACACCGGCCTGTCGTTCACCATTCGAGAACGCCGATGACCCTGGCAGCCGAAACGATCACCCTGATCGGGCTTGTCAAGATCGAGCTGCCCACCCGGACGATCAGGCTGTGCGACGGCGGGTTCTGCTATTTTGGTGGCGAGAAATACACCAGCGAGGACAGCGTGTTCGGTTCGATCGCTGCCGTCGAAGAGTTCGAAGCGATGCTGGGGGACAGCGCCGAAGACGCGACGCTGATGTTCCATCCGGCGGAGACCGCCACCCCTGAAGAGCTCAACAGCAAGGCGTTCCAGAACAGCCGTGCGCGGTTCTGGATGGGCAAGATCGATTGGGACGGCAAGACGGTAGTGAACGCGACGCAGCTGATGGACGGGCTGGTGGATTATACCACGCTGCGTCTGAAGGAAGGATCCCGCACGCTTGAGATGACCTTTATCGGTCGCGCCGAAAAGCTCTTCCTGCGCCAGGAGGGCAACACGCTCGATCCGCGGTTTCACAAGTCGGTCTGGCCAGGCGAGAGGGGCCTGGACAACGCCACGGGCGCGCGGATCACGGTGGCCTGGGGCGTCGGCAGCGCGCGCGGCCTGGCAGGCGCGCCCGGCAGCGGCGCAGGTGGAACCCGGTTCGACTTTGGCGGCCCGGTGGTGCGCGAGGTATGAGCGTGACCGCCGCGATGCGCGGGGCAGCGACGAATGCCACGGCCAACCATTTTTCGGGAACGCCGTTCGATTGGGACGGGGCGAGCTGCATCCACCTTGCGCATGTCCATGCGATCAACATGGGGCATGACGTGCCGCCGCTGCCGATGTTTCGCACGCGGCAGGGGGCTTTGCGGGCGCTGTGCAAGACCGGCCACCGGACGCTGGAATGCCTGATGGACAGCCTGTTCCCGCGCATCGCCCCGGCGCAGATGCTGGTGGGCGATATCGGGATGTTGCCGGGAGAGGATCGGCGCCTGCGCGCGCTGGTGATTTACGACGGCCACAAGTCGGTGGCGGGCTGGCACGAGGCGGACCCTTCGTCGCTCGTCTGGATCAAGAACATGCAAAGCGACCTGATCGCAGCCTGGAGGCTCTGAATGTCCAAGGTGCTGAGGATCGTCGGCACCATTGCCAGCGTTGCGGCAGTGGTCGTTACACCCTTCAATCCGGCGGCAGGTGCTGCCCTGGCGGCGGTCGGTACGGTTGCCAGCATAGGTGCGCAAATCACGGCCAAGCCGCCGCGCAGCCGTGTGCAGGGCACGCTGAACGAAACCGTGGTCGGTGCCAACCAGCCCATGCCCTATCTGATGGGAGAGACCTATTCTGGCGGTGTCATGCTGCACGAGGCGGGCTGGGGTGACACGCTGAAAAAGGTCAAGAACCCCTATTATTTCCGGGCGATGACCTTCAGCTTCTGCGGGCCGGTGGAGGAGTTGGTCGGCTTTTACGCGGATTTCGACCCGATCACGCTGAGCGGCACTGCCGCCACCGGGTTCTATTCGGGCTTCATGTGGGCAGACGTTCAGCTCGGCGCGACGCCCGAGGCAAATGCGCTCGCGCCGCAATGGCCCGGATGTCCGGACTGGGGCAGCGATTACAAGCTGAGCGGCCATGCCGCGATCGGCGTCTCGCTGCTGTTCGACAAGGACGGAGAACGCTTCGCATCCGGGCAGCCGCAGTTCGGGACCGTATGGAAAGGGGTGCTGACCTATGACGCACGCCTGGACAGCACCTATCCGGGCGGCAGCGGCCCTTGCCGTATCTATGACGAGTCCACCTGGGTCTATAGCGAATGCCCGGCCTGGCATGCGGTGGCTTATGGCTATGGCCGCTACCAGAACGACGTCAAGGTGTTCGGTGTCGACCTGGGGGACGCGTCGATCGATCTGGCGGGCGCAGTCGCTTGGGCGAACGTCTGCGATGTCAATGGCTGGAAGGTCGGGGGAACGATCTACGAGCCCGGCGACAAGTGGAACAATCTCAAGCTGATCTGCCAGGCCGGTGCGTGCGAACCCGTGCTGGCGGGCGGCATGTTGAGCTGGCACTACCAAAAGCCGCACGTCAGCCTGAAGACCATCACTGCCGAGCATCTTGCCGGTGGCGAGCTGGAGGTGCCTTCCAACCTCACATGGAAATCGCGGCGCAACACGATCGTGCCGAAGTGGCGCTCGGCTGCAAATCAATGGAATTTCGTTCAGTCGACACCGGTCAGCAAACCCGAATGGGTGGCCGAAGACGGCGAGGTCAAGGAATTCGAGCAGGAATTCCAGCTGGTTCAAGACAAGGACCAGGCGGCGCAATTGGCGGCATATCAGCTTGCGCAGGAACGCGGGCGGGGTGTGATCACGCTGCAGCTGAAACCGGAATTCATGGTCTATGAGCCTGGTGACGGCCTGACGATCGATATCCCTGAGGCGGGGCTGGAAATGGAGCAGGTGATCGTCAGGCGCCGCGCGGTGGCGCCTGACACCGGCATCGTGTCCATGTCGTTCATCACGCGCGAACCGGATGTCGATGCCTGGGCGCTCGCGCAGGGCGGCACTGCGCCTCCCGCAACGGACGTGACCACGCCGCAGGAGCGTGACGAGGCAGCCGGTAACAACCAGAACCCGGGTGGCTATTTCTCGGTCCTGATCGCCAACAGCTTCGTGGCGAATGCCGGCGGTGTCGGTGGATCGAACCCGATCACTGCGACCAATGCAGGGTCTGACGCCACCATCGTCATTGCGGCGCACGATCGCGTTTATGCGGACAAGACGGTTGCCTGCTCTGCATCGACCATCACGGGCGCGGCTTATAGCACGACCTACCTGATCTATTATGACGACGGCAATCGCGTGGGCGGTGCGGTATCCTATCAGATCACCACGTCTGCAGCAGTCGCATACAACTCGGCCACCTATCCCGATCGGCATTTCGTCGGCTTCGTCACGACACCAGCATCGGGCGGCGGCGGTACGACGGGTGGCGGTTCCAACCCGCCGGGATGGGGTGGAGGGCCGATTCCATGATTGGCCAACCTGCCGCTGCCCAGGGCGCGACGACCATGTCAGCAAGAGAAGAAGGATCGCGAGTGCAACGCGCAGAATGGATCGCCGCCGGGGCGCTCATCATCAACGTTCTCAGCATCGTTTTCGGGGGCGGGGCGCTCTGGCAATCGCACCAGGATCACGATCGCCGCATCGTCGCGATCGAGGCGGCGGAACGGGCCCGTACGCGCGAAATGACGCAGATCCTGATCAGGCTCGAGCGCATCGACAGCAACACGATCGCGCTCAAGGAGCGCATGGACAAGGAGGATGGCCGGTGATCACCACGGTATTGGACCTGCAGAGGTTCCTGAACAGCCGCGCCCCTGCCGGGCTTGTCGAGGATGGCAAGGGCGGGCCGCGCACCCGGGCGGCACTGATCTCGGCCTTCACCAACCGCGATGCGACCGCGGCGACCACGGCGCAGATACAGGCCATCGCCGATCGTCTCGGCGCGTCCCTGCGGCAGGTGCAGGCCGTGGCCAAGGTCGAGAGCAATGGTGGTGGCTGGAACGATCAGGGCCAGCCCAAGGCGCTCTATGAGCGGCACTATGCCTGGCGACGGCTGCGCATCAAGATTCCGTTCCTCTCCAACCCCTCGCCCGGTGGATACACGCTCGATGCCGACCGCGACGGCATCAACGACAGCTGGGAAAAGCTGGCCGACATGGCCATGCGCAATCCCGTCGTCGCGTTCGAGAGCGCGAGCTTCGGCAAGTTCCAGATCATGGGCGCGCACTGGCGGTCGCTGAACTATGTCGGGCCCGTCGAGATGGCCTGGTCCCTGCGCGACCACGAAGCGAACCACTACGACATGCTCTCACGCTTCATCGTGGCCAACCACATGCTGCCCGACCTGCGCCGGCTGAGCACGAACCCCGCCGACTGCGTGGGATTCGCGCGGAAATACAACGGCCCGGCCTTCGCCAAGAACAATTACCACCACAAGCTCGCTGCGGCGATGCGCTGATCACCGAAAGGAACACCATGGCAAACCAGTTTTCGACCACGATGCGCAACAGCATGGCGGCAATCTTTGAATCCACGCTCGGCACGACTCCGCTGCTACGCATCCGCACAGGCGCACAGCCCGCAAACTGCGCAGCAGCGCGTTCCGGCACCACCCTTGTCAGCATGACGCTGCCGAGCGATTTCATGGGATCGGCATCCAACGGCACTGTTTCCAAGTCCGGCACCTGGGAAGACAGCAGCGCTGACGCGGGTGGCGATCCCGGTCATTTCGAGTTGATGGACAGCACCGGCACGACCTGCCACGCGCAGGGTCCGTGCGCTGCGCCGTGGACCGCGAGCCGCAACTATGCCGCTGGCGCGGCAGTCACCAATGACGGCGGCAAGGTCTATCGCTGCACGACGGGTGGCGTGGCGGCATCGTCCGGCGGGCCGACCGGCACGGGCGCGAGCATCGCCGATGGCGCAGCGGTGTGGCAGTATATCGGCGCGGACATCGCCTCGATCGGCGGCATGACCGTGAACGGCCCGGTCGGCGCGGGCCAAGCCGTCACCGTCAGCACCTATTCGATCACGATTGGCGGGGCCTGATAGCCGATGGCTCTCGAATACGTTGGTGGCAAAACGGCAGCGATTACAGCATCTACCTCGACCGCCACCAACGTATCGCTGACAGACCTTTCTGGCGGCCTGGCGAGCGCGCCCGCTGCTGGCGATATCGTCATAGTCGGCTATGCGACCTGTTCGACCATTGATCGTGCCATTGGGGTCAACACTGCTGGCTATGCCGAAATTGCCGAACTCTACGCCAACGACACCAATGACGCCAATCTGTCGGTCAGTTGGAAAATCATGGGGTCGACCCCCGACACGACCGTAGCGATAAGCGCAACTGGATCGGCCTCTGACCCTGGCAGCGTCGCAATTCATGTCTGGCGCGGCGTTGATGCCACCACCCCGCTGGACGTTACCTCCACCACGGCAACCGCTCTCAACAGCTGGGTGCCCAATCCGCCGAGCATCACTCCTGTCACCAGCGGTGCTGTGGTGCTGGCGCTTGGAGCGGGTGCGGGCAGTTCGGCTCCTTCTGCGATCGGTTCAATTACCAACTCGGATCTGTCGAATTTCATAGCGCGCAGCGTCGACAATGCCTTTCGTTCGGTTGGCATCGGCGTCGGCAGTTTCGCTTGGACATCAGGCGCTTTCGATCCTGCCGCCTTCACTGTGGCAGGCACCGATAGCACGCTTAACTCCAGCGCCTCGCTAACCCTTGCGCTGCGCCCGGCGGCGGGAGGGGGCGCGGGTGGTCTCACAGCCAACGGCTCGGGCACGATACCCATTTCTGGCACGGGCACCGCAACCGTGTCGTCGGGAACCACCCTGGCATCTTCGCTGTCGTTCCTGGCAGGCCGCGCCGATCCGGCCAACGCTGCCAGCTACACCTTCACCTCCGTTTCGCTCGGGGATGAGGCGGCAACCCGCAAGATCGCGGTTGCAGTGGCATGGCGCTCCGCAGGCACAACGAACGACATCACGGGTGTCACGATCGCAGGTGTCTCTGCAACGCAGGTTACCGGCGGGCGGAACACCACGGGGAACAACATTTCCGCGACCGCGATCTGGATCGCCGACGTGCCTACGGGAGCGACCGGCTCGATCGTCGTCACCCTGGCATCGGATGCGGTGCGCTTGGGGATTGCGGCCTATCGCCTTGTCGGTGTCGAGACGCTGCGCACCAGCGGCACCTCGCTGCCGACAACCGGCGGCGTGCAGACCCTATCGGCCACCGTCACCCTGCCGAGCAGCGGCCATACAATCGCGGTCACGTTCAACGGCGCAGGTCAATCGTGGATTAGCGCGGCGCATGATGACCTTGCCTCTGGCGAGCGGTCCTTCTCCGTCGCCAACGCATCGACCAACGCGACATGGACCGGGGTGACCGAGGATTATGACGCTTCGCTAGAAGCGACGAACTCGACCTACAGCGCGCTGGCCTATGCGGTCTGGGATGTGGTGGAAGCATCCGGCGCAGGTTCGATCAGCGCATCGGGCTCCGGCACGATCAGCATCTCAGGGACCGGCACCGCCACTGCGCGATTGACGGCCTCCGGCTCTGGCACCGTTCCGCTCGCTGGCTCTGGTGCGGCGGCAGTCGCGGCCCAGGCGAGCGGTTCGGGCACCCTGCCCCTGTCCGGCACAGGATCGGCCGCGGTGGCTGTCGTGGCGAGCGGTTCCGGCACACTGGACCTTTCGGGGACAGGCGCTGCCGAGCTGGTATCAGGCCTGTCCGCATCCGGCTCCGGCACGCTGGAAATCATCGGATCGGGCGCAGCTTCGGTCGGCATTGCGGCAGCGGGCTCCGGCGCGCTCTCGCTGATCGGGACCGGCGCTGCATCGGTAGCGATTGCCGGGGCCGGTGGCGGAACCATCGCTGTCAGCGGCTCGGGAACGGGGGCGGTCCAGTCCAGTGCAATCGGCAGCGGCACGCTTTCTCTGGTCGGTTCGGGCACCGGCATCATCCGCGTCGCGGCGGCGGGCAGCGGTGTTCTCGCGCTGGCTGGCAGCGGCGCTGCGGCGGTTGCCATCAGCGCTGCGGGCTCGGGCCAGATCGACATATCGGGCAGCGGCTCAGCAGGCGCGCAGGACAATCTGACCGCTGCAGGTTCGGGCACCATCAGCCTTTCGGGCAGCGGGTCCGCAACGGTCGGCATCGCAGCCAGCGGCTCGGGCTCGATCGGGCTCTCGGGCAGTGGCGCGGGCGCGGTATCGTTGGGAGCGGCCGCCAGCGGCGTCCTGGCGCTATCGGGCACGGGCGCGGGCAGCGTCGCCCTTTCGGCGGCGGGCGGCGGCACGATGCCCCTCGGCGGGACCGGGCAAGCGGGCGTCGCGATAGAGGGCAGCGGCTCGGGCGTCATCGCCATCGCTGGGTCCGGCGCTATCGTGGTGCTTGTCCCCGCTGCCATCGCTGCAGAGCGCATTTATCAAGTACCAGCGGAAGATCGGACGTTTGCGATCACCGGCGAAAGCCGCTCCTTCACGCTCGATGCGGAGAAAAGGACGTATCCGGTTGAGCGCGAGGAAAGGGTTTTCGACGTGCCAGAGGAGCCGCGCCGTTTCACAGTCAACATGAGGTCGACGGGATGAGTTACTCGCACAGGTTTCCGAACAAGGACCCTCAGGCCATTCTCGATTACGAAGTGAACCTGGTGGGCAAGGGCTGGCTTGCCGAAGGCGAGACGGTCACGGACCAGGACGTGACCTGCCCGGACCCCCAATTGCAGATCAGCCAGGTGTCAGAGGCCGATGGCGTGATCCGATTCTGGGCGGCAGGTGGCGTCGCTGGCACGAATTATCTGGTCACCGTCGAGTTCACCACCAGCGCGGCGCGCAGCGACCAGCGCACCGTGCTTATTCCCGTTCGGGAGAGATAGGGGTTCAATACCATGATGATCAGCTATTGGCCTCCGACCAGACTGGTCGAGGGGGACCCGTTCGAGCTTGGCTATAACGGCCAGAATGGTCCGTTTTTGATCAGGATCGCTCGGGCCGCGCAGCACCCCGCAGCAATATGGGCACAAGAGCGCTGGGAGTGGGGATTCAAGTGGCGCTTGGGTATGGCCTTGGCAGCGCCGATCGCGGCTGCAGCGATCCACATGATGTTCTGGCCGCTCTTGCTTGCTGCGTTTGCCGTTGCACTCTGGGCACCCAAGCTGCGTCAGCGACACATGGAGTTGCGCGGCCATGCGATCGAGGTCGCAGTGTCGGTAGCTCTGTACGGTGACGCGCTCGAGCTCGCAGAAGCCCGCGAAGTGCGGTCGCTGCTGACCTACCCGCCCTTCAGGAACGATTCTCCGGATCGCGTTGCCGCAGAGCTGAGGGGCCTGCGCAGTTGGGCCGATCGAACTTCGCGCGGGATGGGTGCGGACAGGATGCAGAGAAAGATCGGGTCATGACTGACAACAACCCTGAGGGGAACGCCGCGTCGGACGATCCATTTGCACTCGATATAGCCGTGCCAGACTGGCAGGCCGCCATCATTCGCCTTGCGCGTCCTGCACTGCTCTGGGCGCTCGGCGTTGTCACCATGGGCTTTGGAGTTGTCATCGTAGGGGCTGTGGAGGCCATCGTGCCCGGAGCCGGTTTACGGATGGCGGCCGCCATGGCTGCTCTGCTGAAGGCCTATCCCGATGCACTCTACTGGCTGGTCGCGTTCCTGTTCGGCGGTCAGGCGCTCGCCGGCATCATCAAGTCCATCAAGGGAGGGTGAAATGCAAATCCTGACGTTCCTTCTGGGCGGTATCGGCAAGGTGCTGCGCTGGCTGCTCGGGCTGGCGCGCGATTATCCCTGGCAGAGCGCGGTGATCGTGCTGGTCGGCGCTCTGGTCCTTCTGATGCGGCAATGGGGCATCGATCACCGCGACCTGACCGACCAGCTCGCCGACGCCAACGGCACGATCGCCGAGGAACGCGCGGCGCATGACCAGACCGTCGAGAACATCATGAAGGGGCGAGAGGCCGCTCGGAAGCTCGACGAACAGAACGCCGCGCGCGTAGCCGCCGAGGCCGCCGCCATCAACGAAAGGCTGACCCATGAACTGGAAACTCGCACCCGCACTTATGCTGCTCGCGCTGACCGCCTGCGCGCACGGCTCGCAGCCCTTGAAGCCGGTGACGGTGGTGGCGGAAACGCGGCAGTGCCCGGCGATACCGACGCCACCTGCCGCGCTCTTGGTGCCGCCGACTGTGCGGACCTTGTTACCCGAATGACCGATGCCCAGGCCAGCATCGACAGGCTGGTCGCCCTGCAGGCCTGGGCGCGCGATGTCAGCGCGATCGAGGTGAATGGGGGCGAAGAACCTTCCGAGGTTTCACACCCGAGTTAACCTCGCGTTAGGGATGATGCTTTAGGGGCGTAGTTCTCCCGCCCGAAAGGCTGCGCAGTTGCTGCGACCACCTACACAGCCACGGGGAAGCGCTGAAGCACCCCCCCCGTGTTTCAGCGCTTTTTTTGCAGGGTCAAAGCCCTGCTAAGTTTCGCGAGGTGGGCAATCGCGCTTGGGCAGCTGGTCCATCAGCGTCACGTTGATGATGCCGCGTTCCTTGGGATAGTCATATCCCTGCAGCGCACGGATGATGATCCACGCCACGCTACTGCCCTCGGCCTGGTGGCTCAGCTGTTCGATACGATCGGGGTCATTAGGTGACGATGGCGAATCGGCGACGCGGCATGCGCCCTTGTTCTCATTGTGTTCTCGTGCCGTCAACATAGGTCGGCGCTACTGTTTCTCTGGCGCGCATTCGCGCACGGCCTTTGGCCCATCCCATGACGTGACATGCAGCCCATCGGGCTTAGTGACAAAATCCACCCTGGCGCGGGTTTTCCCATCTGGCTGGACATAGAGGATTGTCACTCTGTCGGGCCGATCGGGTTGGCGATAGACGATGGACGCTGGCCAGCCTTCGGTATCGATCATACAGCGCTCTGCGTCGTACATGCTGGCGCTGGAGACGTAGCGGTATTCCGGTGTCCGGCTATCCCATTTCGATATTGGACCTGCCATCGCAGCAGCCGACAGGGTCAGCGCGCAGCAAGCGCCTGCCCTGATGATCGGTCTTGGTGTAGCTGCCATGCTTGGTCTCCAATTCGTCTTGGTTGGCGGGCATCCGTTCATACGCCAAGCCGATAGAGATATCAGCCCTATTGTGTCAGATTTTGTGTCAATCCTGTGCCACACTCTGCCGATCGTTGCCGCTGTGTTCCGTTTTCATTGACACCAGGGTAGGCCGCGCCTACCCGAAAACCACGGCTTTCCGCCGCTTACATTGCGCGCGCCCTTAGCTCAGCTGGATAGAGCACGAGACTTCTAATCTTGAGGCCGCAGGTTCGACTCCTGCAGGGCGCGCCAATCGCCTGGACGGTCGGTGGCGTCGATCGACCTGTCCCGGCTGCGCCCTAGAATTCCGACCAGTCCTCCGCATCCGCCTTGAGCGCCAGATTGCCGGTCACCATCGGCACGCGGGCGGCAGGTGCCGGGCGCGGCATCGGCCTGGACATGGCGGGTGCGCCGGATTTCTGGCCAGCATTGAACTGATCGACGACCTGCGACAGGTTGGTGGCCTCGCCTGCCAGGCTACGTGCCGCTGCATTGGTTTCCTCGACCATCGCGGCATTCTGCTGGGTCATCTTGTCCATCTCGCCGACGGCGATGTTGACCTGCTGCAAGCGCGCGGCCTGCGCCTGGGCCGAGCTGGAGATCTCCGAAATGCGGGTGTTGATCGCGGCCACGCGGTCGCTGATCTGCAGCAGGACCGAACCTGTCTGATCGACAAGGGCAACCCCATCCGACACCCCGGTGGTCGACGCGGTGATCAGTTCCTTGATGTCCTTGGCAGCATCGGCCGAACGCTGGGCCAGCGCGCGCACCTCGTTGGCGACCACGGCAAAGCCCTTGCCTGCATCCCCGGCGCGGGCCGCCTCGACCCCGGCGTTGAGGGCAAGCAGGTTGGTCTGGAACGCGATACCGTCGATGACATCGATGATGTTGGTGATCTGGCTCGACGATTTCTGGATCGCATCCATCGCCTGCACGGCCCTGCGGACAACCGCACCGCCATTGTCGGCTGCAGCATGAGCCTCTCCGACCTGCTTGCCGACCTCTGCCGCATTCTGCGCGGTCTGCTGCACCATGGTGGTCACCTCGCGCATCGCGGCGGCGCTTTCCTCCAGGCTGGCGGCCTGCTGCTCGGTGCGGCTGGCCAGATCGTCCGAGGCCGAGCGGATCTCGGTGGCGCCGGTCAGAACATGCGATGCTGCTGCCGCTGTCTGCGCCAGAAGCTCGCTGAGCCGGGACGTGGTGTCGTTGAAGCTGGTGCGCAGGCTGTCATGGTCGGCATCGAACGCGCGCTCGATCCGATAGGCCAGATTGCCGCTCTTCATCTGCTCGAGCCCGGTGGTGATCTCGGACACGACCGTGTTCAGGCTCCTTTCCGCGCGGTTGCGTTCTGCGGCATTGTCACGGAACACCAACATCGAGCGGTTCATCCGGCCGACACAGTCCTGGTGCTCGGTAAACGCGAGCGGACTTTCGATATCCCCGGCAGCAAGCGCCTCCATGCGGACAACGGTGCTGACATAGGGGTCACAGATCAGCTGCTTGGCCTTGAGCAGGAGCAGCGCGATACAAACCATCGCGGCAAGCGAAAGGCCCGTCTGGCCAGAACCCGGAGCCGCGCCAAGCCACCCCGTCAACCCGGCCGCGATCGGGATCGCCATCAATCCCAGCACCAGGGAAATGATCCAGTCGAATTTCTTGCGGATCGGCATGTGAGCGTAGAACTGGTGGATCATCATGAACCTGTGCTGCGAAACGTGGATGAGGTCGCATGCCGTTCATCGACTGCAATCGATAAGCACTGGTTAACGACGAGGCCGATGACATGAAACCCGGATGGCGATTGAACGCCGGAACTGGAAAGCGTTGTTGCGTATTACTTCACCATTACTTGATCATCGGCGCATGCGGTCATATTCCTAAACGGCAGGAATATCGGCAAATTCCGACCGGAATGCTGTGCTTGCCGCGAAGGCTCAGCTGATCTCCGTGTAGCGATTCAAATATATATACCTGCAGTGACTTGCAGCTTTAGATGTGACCGATGTTAACCACTGGCAACTGTCCACAAAATTGGACACCTGCGAAACTGACATCTTTGCGTGTTTCGCTTCTGCGCTTCCCTCACGGCCCGTCGCCGCCCGGGCAGCAATTGCCGAAATTTTTTTTCGAAAATTGCCGGGTGCCCGGCGGGTCATCGTCGCACCGGCGTTCAAGCCCGGTTCCGGACTACCGAATCGCCGATCCGCCAAGCCAAAATTTTGCTGCGGATAACAATCCTTCCTCACACTTTGCGATTCATGCTGCTAGAGGGCACGCATTCACATCAGTTAATCGGACGGATAATGGCTTTCACCCCCGCCAAGGTTTTGACCACGCACCATTGGAACGAAGGGCTTTTCTCCTTCACCGTCGAGCGGCCTTCGTCGTTCCGGTTCGTCAGCGGACAGTTCGTGATGCTGGGGCTGATGGTCGATGGCAAGCCGCTGCTGCGCGCCTATTCGGTCGCCTCGCCGATGTGGGACGAATCGCTCGAGTTCCTGAGCATCATCGTGCCCGATGGCCCGCTCACCAGCCATCTCTACAAGATCCAGCCGGGCGACGAGATCCTGCTCGGCGGCAAGCCCACCGGCACGCTGACGCTCGATGCGCTGCTGCCCGGCAAGCGGCTGCACCTGATCGGTACCGGCACGGGGCTTGCGCCCTGGATGTCGATCATTCGCGATCCCGAAGCCTATGAGCGGTTCGAGCAGATCACCGTGCAGCACACCGTGCGCCAGATCCAGGACCTGGCCTATCGCGACCTGCTCGAAAGCAAGCTCAAGGACGATCCGCTGGTCGCCGAGGAAGCCGCGAAGCAGCTCGTCTATGATTGCTCGGTCACAAAATGCCCGACCTGGGTCGACGAGAACCGCCGCATCACCACGCGGATCGAGGCGGGCGACTATCCTCTCGATCCCGCCACCGACCGCGTCATGCTGTGCGGCAGCATGGCGATGATCAAGGAAACCGGCGCGCTGCTCGAATCGCTGGGCTTCGAGGAAGGCGCCCAGTCCAAGCCGGGCACCTATGTGCTCGAGCGCGCCTTCGTCGGCTGAGCTTTACGCCCGGATCGCTTCCAGCGCGGTGCGCAGGGCATCGGGCAGGGGCACCGGGCGGCGGGTTTCTCGGTCGACATAGACATGGGTGAAATGCCCCGCAGCCGCGGCGGCATCCTCGTCGTTTGCAAACAGCCCGACCGCATAGCGCACCGAGCTGGTGCCGATATGATCGACGCGCACGCCGGCATGGATCAGATCGGGAAAGGCGGTGGGCGCGAAATAGGCGCAGCCGGTTTCGACCACCAGCCCGATCACGCCGCCGGTATGAATGTCGAGCGCGCCCGCGCGGATCAGATACTCGTTCACCGCGGTGTCGAACCAGAAATAATAGACCGAATTGTTGGTATGGCCGTAAATGTCATTGTCCGACCAGCGCGTGCTGATCTGCGTGAAATGGCGGAACTGCGCGCGGTTTGGGCGTACGGGGCGGCTCATGCCGCCACCGTGAAGCCGTTGACGCCATCCGCGTGCCGGATGGTGACCGTGCGCCCGATCGGATCGCGCGCGGGATCGGCCAGCGCGGCAAGCTGGCCGGCCTTGTCGGCGTCATCGGGCCGCGCGACGATGCGGCCCTTGTCGGTGCGCGCGATGACCACCGCGCGCGCGGGCACGCCCTTGGCATAGCCGATCGTATAGCTCTCGATCGTGCCGGTCGCGTCTTCCTCCAGCCGCGCGGGCGAAGGCTGGGCATCGACCTCGGCCTGCATCGGGGCGTGGTCGATCGGCGACCAGCTTTCGGGCGCTGCGGTGCTGTAGATGCCGACCGCCTCCTTCGACAAAAAGCCGCCATTGGCGAGCACCAGGCCGAAGCTGCCCGGATCGGCGCGCAGCGTCTCGACCATCGCGGCGATCCCGTGCATCGAGTAGTTGTTGCCCGCCCCGCCCGAAAAGGGCAGCCCGCCGGTGAGCGTCAGCGGCGTGCTGCGTCCGTCGACGCCCAGCGTTTCGGCGGCGAGCAGCACCGCCACCGGGAAACAGCTGTAGATGTCGTAATGCGCGATGTCGGCAGCGGTCTTTCCCGCACTGGCGAGCGCACCCTTGAGCGACACCTCGATCGCGCGCGAGCGCGACAGGTCGGTGCGCAGGCTGACCGGCTTGTCCATCGCCTCGCCGCTGCCGTGCAAGAAGACCCATTTTGCGCGTGGCACGCCCATCGCCTCGGCTTGGCCGACGCTCGTCAGGATGACGGCCGCGCCCTGGTTCACCGCGTCCTGCGCGACATGCCATTTGAGATAGGGGTCGGCGACCGGATAGTTGCCGTCCGATGGCGTCGCGAGATAGTCGGCGCTCATCGCCTTGGGGAATTGCGCATAAGGGTTCTTGGCGGCGACCGCGCTGAACCCTGCCCAGAGCGCAGACATTTCGGCCATATGCTCGGCCTTGCTGCGACCGAGCCGCGCGCGAAGCGCGTTCTCGAACAGCGGATAGGTGAGGATCGGCGCGCCGAGGCCGTTCTTCAGCTCGTGCCGGTCGAGCAGCATCGGCCCCAGCCCGCGATCCTCCATTTCGCCCTCGATCGTCTCGTTCCAGTCGAGCGCTACGCCCTTGCGCGCAGCGGTCTTAGCGGCGGCGATCGCCTCCGAGCCCGAGAGCAGAACGCACCGCGCCTCGCCCGCGTGAATGGCAGCGGCGAATTCGTTGACCAGCGATTGCGGGCTCTGGCCGCCGACGATCGAATAGATCGCGCGCGCCGGCGTCGCGCCGAGGCGCTTGGCCAGCCCCAGCGGCGGCTTGTCGCAGCCGCCCGTGCCTTCGGGGACCATGCCGGGCGCGCTGTCGGCGAAATGACGCACGACCGTGACCACATCGATCGCGGCGCGCACCGCTTCGGCGGCACCGGTGTCTGCCAGCGCTGCCTCCGCCGCGCGCTGCATCAGCGACTGCGGGCTGGGCGCGGCGGCGGCATCGCTGCCATCCCAGTGATCGACCGCCTGGCCGACACCGATCAGGACGGGGGTGCTGGGGTCAAGGGTCATTTCGGGCTCTCCTGTCGTGTTCTTGGTTTCATTGTTGTCAATTCGTCATTCCCGCGAAAGCGGGAATCCCGCTTGATTGCTGGCGCCGATAGGAAGCGGGACCCCCGCGTGCGCGGGGGTGACGATGAAAGGATGGTCGGAGCCATATCCGCCACCCATCAGAACCGCCCGTCGATCCGGATCGCCATCGCATCGCCCTGCTGGCGGAAGCCGAGGGCAGACAGCGCAGGCCCGGCGCTCGCGGCGAGACCGCCGAGGCGGAAATCGGCGCTGTAGCGGCCATTGCCCCGGATGCGGATGTCCATCTGTTCCAGTCCCGACTGGCCCTTCAGCGGCACCAGCAGGTCCGCGCCGTCGCAGCGCAGATTGCCGCTCAGGCCGCGTTGCAGCGTTAGCCCGAACAGGCTCTGTTCGATATTCACCCGCACCGCGCCCGAGGCGTCTGTACAACGGCGACCCGAAAAGGCGATGTTCACCCCATCGAGGCTGACGCTGCGCAGCGGCAGCGGTGCGAACAGGTCGGCGGTCGCGATCTCGCCCACCGCATCGCGCATCGCGATGCTTTCGCCGCTCTGCGCCAGGCTGAAGGCGAGCGGGGGCTGGGCCGGTGCGTCTCCGGCGCGGGTCATCGCGAGGACCAGCTCGCCGCCGAGCAGCCCGTTGGGAGTTAGCCCCGCATCAAGATCGCCGAGGCTCAGCCTGCCGATCTTCAGGTCGCGCACCGTGCCCGACCAGATCGTCCCTTCGACCGCGCGCGCGCTCACCCCGCGTGCGCCCAGGCCCGCAGCATCGAACACGATGCGCAGCGGCAGCAGCACGATGAGCGCGAGCAGCAATGCCAGCGCGATCAGCACCGCCCGCTTGGTGCTGCGGCTCATGCGCCGATCTTCACCAGCCGCGCCGAGACCGAGACGGTGCCATTGTCCATCCGCCGGATCACCAGTGTTTCGGGCACCACGCCGCGCCGTTCGAGATCGGCGAGCCAGGCGAGGAACGCGGTCGAGCGGGCCGAACCAATCGCGATCTCGGCGCGGTCATTGCCTTGCGGCGTGTTGGCATCGAGCGTGAAGCCGCGTTCCCCCGCCTCGCTGGCGAGCAGCAGGTGCAGCGCGGCGATCGCCTCGGCGGGGCGCTTGTCGGCGGGCAGCGAGAGCGCCTGCGCCTTGGCCTCGATCCGCCCGGCCTGCATCGTTGCCTCGTAGAAGCTGCGCTTGGCATCGGTCGCGAGGCCGTAAAGCGGGCTGTAGATGCCGAAAAAGCCGATCACGCCCGCGGCGAGCAGCGCGGCGATGCCGACCAGGATCTGCTCGCGGCGCGACAGCGCGATGAACCAGTTCTTCGCGGCTTCGGTCATGGTGCCAGCACCGTGATATCGGCCACCGCCTGGCCGGTCGCATCGCTGCGATTGGCGGCGGTGACCTTGTAGCCATTGTTCTGCAGCGCGATCAGCACCGCGTTCAGGTCCTCGACGCGCGGCGCGGCGATCATCGCGCCGACAATGCCGCCGGGGCGGTAATCGGCCTGGCGGATGACGACGCCGGGCACCGGCTGCATCGCGGCGAGCAGCCCGGACATCGGCACGCTGACGACGCTGTTGCCGGTGCCGCGCGCGGCGAGCTTCGCATCGAGCTGCGCCTCGGCCTGGCCGACATCGATCGCGCCGGGAACGTGCCGCTCGGCGCTGGCAAGCGCGCGCCGTTCGGCGAGATCCGCGCCCAAATAGTTCTTGCCGATCTCGAGCAGCGGGATGGCGAGGCTGACCAGGAGCAGCGCGCCGAACAGCCAGGCGAGCGTGCGCCCCTGGCCCGGCGCGAGCGCGAACAGCGGCGTGCGGCGCGCGAAATCGCCCTGGCGCAGGTTGAGCGGGGGATCGGCCAGCGCTGCGACCATCGCGGTATCGCGTGCATCGCTATCGAGCGACACCGGAGCGACCGTCCCGAGTAGCACCGCGCCCAGCGCCTCGTCGGGCGGCAGGACGAGATCGCCCAGGCGCTCCGCTGCCAGATCGCCAAAGGTCGCAGCCACCCGATGTTCGGCAGCGGGCAGCAACAGCCCGACGGGCAGGATGATATCCGGATCGAGCCCGCGCAACGCCAGTTCGGCCAGATGATCGGCCAGCGTCGCGCGCGCGATCGTCGCGCACAGCACGCGCATGCCCCCTTCGTCGACGGCCCGGCCCAGCGCGCGTACTGCGACGAAGACATCGCCACCGATGCTGAGATCGGCCGCGCGATAGCGCGCGGCAGCCTCGGCCTGGGGTGCGCTCATGTCGCCCATGTCGAGCGTACGGATCACCGTATCGGCGGCAGGGACGAGAGCCATGACGGGCGCATCGCCATCGCGCGCAGCCTGGGAAGGCGGGGTAAAATCCTGCCCGCGAGCCACAACATGGCCGCTCTCGACGCGCCACCAGTGCAGCGCGGCATCAGCGCCGGACGGGCAGCTGACGATCAGGCCGCTATCAGCCATGATCGTGCGCCATCAGCGGGGAATCAGGCGAGCAGGTCCAAGGCAAGATCGCGAAACCCCCGGTCAGCGACAGAATCAACTGACCTCCCGTTAGCCAATCGGGCGGGCCGAGTCACCGGTCGTTTGCGGCTCGAACGGCTCGGGGGCAAGATTTTCGTCGCGGGTCTCGATCACCGGTTCCGGAGCCAGGCGGCGCGGGCTGAGGATCGCGAACGATGCGACGAGCAGCACCACCGAAATCGCTTCTATGATCATCGACTGGGCAATGTTCGCGGTCAGCGGATCGCTGATCAGGCCGAAGACACGTCCGGTGAACGCGAGCGCCACCATTGCCGCGGCACCGAGCAGCCATTCGCGCTTGCCGGGCATCAGCCCGATGAGCGCCGCAAGTCCGGTGCCGATGAAGAACGCGCCCATATCGGCGCGGATCGCGCTCAAACCGGTTGCATTCTGCTGGCCCAGCTCGAACTGCGCGATGATCGTCTGCGGATCGAGCAGCGCGCGCGCGCCGATGATCACGAACAATGCGGCGAACCCCGCAACGAGCAGGCGGATGACCCAGACCATATGCGATCGCTCCCTTTCCCAAAGACCATTGCTGCCGTGTTATGGACAGGCGGCAGGCGTGTCCAGCGTGCCCCATGAACGGATGGGCGGTGCATTCGATCCGGCAGGCCGATGTAAACTGGTGCAAGCACCAGCCGCGCTTTCAAGCTGTCACTTTTGCTGGTTACCGCTTCAGCCGCTTTCCGATAGCCTCGCCGCCTGCAACAAAACCGGCGAGGGAGAGCGGCGATGGATCTGGGGCTGACCGGCAAGAAGGTCATCATGAACGGCGGTGGGCATGGCCTCGGTCTCGCCGCGCTGCGCCATTTCGCCGCCGAGGGCGCGGATGTCGCGTTCCTCTCGCGCGATCCCGCCAAGGTCGAGGCGGCGGTCCGGGAAATCGACGCGGCAGGCCCCGGCAAGGTGCACGGCACTGCGATCGACATCACCGGCGATCCGGAAGGCTACAAGGGCTGGCTGAACGATTGCCTGGACAAGTTGGGCGGCTGCGACATCTTCGTCCACACCGCCAGCGCCTCGGGCCAGGGCGCGACCGGCGACTGGCAGCGCTGCCTCGACATGGACATCATGAACGCGGTGCACGGGGTCGAGACGCTGACCCCGGCGCTCACCGAATCGGGCACCGGATCGATCGTGTTCATGTCCTCGACCGCCGCGCTCGAGACCTTCGTCGCGCCCCAGGCGTTCAATGCGCTGAAAGCCGCGCTGATCACCTACGGGTCGCAGCTCAGCCAGGCGCTCGCCGCGCAGAACATCCGCGTCAACTGCATCTCGCCCGGCGCGATCTATTATCCCGGCGGCAACTGGGAAATGATCAAGGGCGTGGTGCCCGCGCTCTACGAGGGCACGCTCGCGAAAATGCCGATGGGCCGGTTCGGCGAGCCCGAAGAGGTGGCCAAGGCGATCGTGTTCGTCGCCAGCCCGGCCTGCCCGTACATGACCGGCGCGAACATCGTCATCGATGGCGGCTTCACCCAGCGCGTCCAATTCTGATTTCCAGCGAAAGGCTCCCCATGAAGCTCTATCAATCGATCGGCCCCAATCCCAGGGTCGTGCTGATGTTCCTGGAAGAGAAAGGCGCTGTCATCGACCGCGCCTTTGTCGACATTATGAAGGGCGAGAACCGCCAGCCCGATTTCGTCGCCAAGAACCCGTTCGGCCAGGTGCCGCTGCTCGAGATGGACGATGGCACCTATCTGTCGGAAAGCACCGCGATCTGCGGCTATATCGAGGAAAAATTCCCGACGCCCGCGCTGATCGGCAGCACGGCCGAAGAGCGCGCGGTGACCAGCATGCTGATCCGCCGCCTCGACTATGATGTGGTCGGCCCGATGACCACGGCGTTCCGGGGTTCGGAAGGCCTGCCGATGTTCCAGAGCCGGATGCGCTGCCTGCCCGAGGCCGCCGACGGCCTCAAGGCTTGCGCGCGCGATGGCCTCGCCGCATTCGATGCGCTGCTCGCGGGCAAGACCTGGCTGGCAGGGGATCGCTTCACGCTCGCCGACATCCTGCTCTATTGCCTCACCGAATTCGGCAAAATGGTAGGCCAGCCGCTTCCAGAGAGCCTTGCCAATCTTGCCGCCTGGTCTGAGCGGGTCGCCGCGCGGCCCAGCGCCGCGGCCAGCCTCGATGCCAAGAAGGGGACCGCGTGATGAGCCTCGACCGCGATACGCTGCTCGACATCTATACCCGCACGATGAAGGTGGCGCGCTTCGACGAGAAGATGCGATCGCTGCTGATGAGCGGCAAGCTCGCCACCATCTATTACACGATGCGCGGGCAGGAACTCGTCACCTCGGCGATGATGGCGGCGCTGAACCAGGACGATTATCTCGTCACCACCTATCGCGGCCAGCACGACCAGATCGCCAAGGGCGTACCGCTCGACCTGTTGATCGCCGAGATTGCGGGCCGCGCTACCGGCACCTGCAAGGGTAAGGGCGGGTCGATGCACATCACCCATCCGGCCACCGGCGTGATGGTCACCACCGGGGTGGTCGGCTCGGGCCTGCCGATCGCCAATGGCCTCGCGCTCTCCAGCCAGAACCGCAAGGACGGCAGGGTCACCGTCACCTGTTTCGGCGACGGCGCGACCAATATCGGCGCGTTCCACGAGGCGATGAACATGGCGCAGCTCTACAAGCTGCCGGTCATCTTCCTGTGCCAGAACAACCGTTATGGCGAGCACACCGCCTTTGCCGACCATACCAAGGTGGACTCGATCGTCACCCGCGCCGCCGCCTATGGGATGAAGGGGGTGAAGGTCGACGGCAATGACGCGCTTGCGATGTATGCGGCGGCGAGGGAGGCGGTCGATCGCGCCCGCGCGGGCGAGGGGCCGATGCTGATCGAGGCGATGTGCTACCGGATGATGGGCCATTTCTTCGGCGCGGACTTTTCGTACATGCCGCCCGAGCATATCGAGGAAATGAAGGCCGAGGACCCGCTGCCCAAGCTCCATGCGCTGATGCTCGAGCACCAGTTCACGCAAGCCGAGCTCGACGCGATCGTCGCGAAACTGGATGCCGAGATCGAGGCGGCGGTCGAATTCGCGTTCAACAGCCCGTTCCCCGATGCGGACGAAATTCGGAAGGACGTTTTCGAAGAGGAGATCGCGGCATGAGCGAGGCCGAAACACTCGAGGCCGCTGCGCCCAGGGCCAAGAAGCCGAAGCAGATCACCATGGTCCAGGCGCTCAACGCCGCGATCGACGAGGCGATGGCGGCGGACGAGGGCGTCATCCTGCTCGGCGAGGATGTCGCGGCCAAGCAGGGCGGCGGCGTGTTCAAGGTCTCGTCGGGGCTGACCGAGAAATATGGCGAGCACCGCATCCGCGCGACGCCGATTTCCGAACAGGCGATCATGGGCGCGTGCGTCGGTGCGGCGCTCACCGGCATGCGACCGATTGCCGAGATCATGCTGATGAACTTCGTCACCGTGGCAATGGACCAGATCGTCAATCATGCGGCGAAACTGCGCTTCATGTCCGGCGGGCAGACCAACGTGCCTTTGGTCATCCGCACCACCACCGGCGTCGGCGTCGGCTTTGGCGGCCAGCATTCGGACATGCTGGAAGCCTGGTTCGCGCATGTGCCGGGGCTGAAGATCGTCACGCCCTCGAACGCCGCCGATGCCAAGGGGCTGATGCGCAGCGCGATCGAGTGCAACGATCCGGTGATCTTCATCGAGAACATCCTGTGCTACGGCCTGAAGTCCGATGATCCTGGCGTGGATTACCGCGTGCCTTTGGGCCAGGCGGCAATCGCGCGCGAAGGGCACGATGTCTCGCTCATCACCTATGGGCGCACTGTGCTCGACGCGCTCGAAGTCGCTGAAACGCTGGCGGGCGAGGGTGTGTCGGTCGAGGTGATCGACCTGCGCACCATCGCGCCCTATGACGAGGCGACCGTCACCGCATCGGTGCGCAAGACCGGCCGCGCCGTCGTGCTGCACGAGGCGGTGCGCGCCTATGGCACCGGCGCGGAAATCGCCTCGCGGCTGCACGAGCGGTTGTTCAACGAGCTCAAGGCCCCTGTCCAGCGCATCGGCGGCGCGTTCTCCGCGGTGCCGATGGCGAGCGTGCTCGAACAGGCCTGGATCCCCAACAAGGAAGAGATTGCCGCCGCAATCCGCACGACGATGGAACGGAAGCGCTGATGCCCGCAGAAATCCGCATCCCCAAGCTCGGCATGAGCGTCACCGAGGTCACCCTGGTCGAATGGATGTTCGGCGATGGCGAGACGGTGGAAAAGGGCGACGTGCTCTACACGGTCGAGACCGACAAGAGCACGACCGAGATCGAGGCGCAGGACAGCGGCGTCCTGCGCGTCACCGGCGAGGAAGGCGAAAGCTACAGGATCGGCGATGTGATCGGGACGATCGGCTAGGGGCGGCCAGGCGCATCACCCTCACCCCTCCCACGCCCGACGGCGCGGGCCCCTTCCCTCTCCCGGCGGGAGAGGCAGGCGCGCAGCGCCGGAAGGGTGAGGGCGATGGGCGGCTGTTGTGGCTGTCTTCAGAACAGCGGACGTTCAGCAAGCGACCCCATTGCAGACACTGACAAATTACTTATACCTGACGGTATGTCCTATGATTATACCAAAGAAGCCGAAACTCTATTCACTGCTTTTGCGGAACGCCATGGTTTTAACTATATAGTCGAGGACCTGTCCGTCTCTCAAATGGACGTCCATTGGACATTTCCATCCCAAACAGGCTTGTCTCTTGAATTAACGCTCGGACTTCAAAACTATGATGAGCTTAACTTTGGCCTGCCGGGCTTTTGGTCAAATTTCTTTCCTTACGAAGCTATTTCCCATCAATTTATTGAAATTGTTGACGCATGGGTTTTGGGGAGAGCGAGGATAGCCAAAACTGGCCGGTGGAGCCGGGTCCTTCAGGTGGAGGAAAAAGGTGAATGGAGAACGATTTACCGCGCAAACCCAAGTTTCTTCTTTAAAAGAGATCCCCATGATTTCGTGGTCAATGAGCGAAAATGAGCCTACCCGACAGCCGCGTCACTGACCGAATTCCACCCAGTTGCAGTCATCCTATCAGTTCCTGGCAGGTCCCGAAACCGGACGTGGCCAGAGCATGGTATTGAACTTGACCAAAGCTGTTGCTCGGCAATCCCTTGCCCAACCTGAAGCCCTCGGCTGTCCGGGTCAGGCAGGTATCGATCCTCGTCCTGATGCCCACCGGTCCCCTGCGCAGGCAGGGGCCCATCTCCAGGCGGTTGTGCCGGGGGCTTAGGCAGGAGATGGGTGCCTGCCTTCGCAGGCAAGCCGGTGAAGGTGCGTTTCGGGTGGCTCTTGGCGCGGGGCCTTCGGCTTCGCTCGGGCTCGGCGATTGAGGGGCGACTGCCGCGCCCTGCTTAACCGACCGGCTCGATCCGCGCAGGCACATATTTGTGCCAGGGCGTGCCGACGATCGGGTCGCGCCAGCGATAGTCGGTGAGTTCGTTGAGCGCGACGCCGTGGCGTTGCACCGTGCCGCCGGGGCTCAGCACGTCGAGGCCGAGGCCATTGGGCAGCGAGACATGGCCGCGCCGGCTGCCTTCGTGCAGTTCGACCAGGGTACGCGCGCGGCTGCGGCGGGTGACGATATCGACCGGCGCGCCATCGGCGAGCCCGAGCATCGCG
Source organism: Blastomonas sp. CCH1-A6 (assembly GCF_001556365.1). NCBI lineage: Bacteria > Pseudomonadati > Pseudomonadota > Alphaproteobacteria > Sphingomonadales > Blastomonadaceae > Blastomonas > Blastomonas sp. CCH1-A6. The sequence continues at coordinate 59,498 of NZ_LSIS01000229.1, forward strand.
GCATCCTCGGGATGCACCCTGAGCGTGCTGACAAGCTCGCCCTTGCGCAGCCAGTCGGGGTTGCGGATGCTGGTGTTGCTCGTCTCAGTCCGCCGTTCGCCCGCCGAGAGGATGAAGGGATAGTCCGGGTCGCGCGGCGGTCCTTGCGGATCGAGCGCCTGCAGCGCCTCGACCATTTCGGGAATGTAGAGGTTGATCTGCCCGCCCGGGCTGCGCAGCCGCTGCCAGCTGTCCTCTGCGTCCTGCCGCGCGAACACCACGCCCGAGGGGGAGTCGAGGATCGCCTCGAACAGCCGGTTTCCGGCCAGCGGCCCGGCATAGCCGGCGCGCTCGGCCTCTTGCGGAAAGGCACCGGCGAAAAGCTGCGCGACGCCCCATATGCCGGCGGCATTGCCCATGCCCTCGGGCAGCGCGGGGCCGAGCGCGCTGTAGAGCAATGCCGAGGCGACGCGCATCAGTCCGGGGTTCGCGCCCATCAGCTGCATGAACGCCATGGCGAGATGGTCGAGGCTTTGCTGTGCCGCCGCACCCAGCGGCGCGATCTCGGCCTCGCCGAACGCGCCCAGAGCCGCGCACAGCCGGGCATGGATCGCGCCTTCCTCCAGCGTCCCCTCGCGCGGCGGGAAGAGCGGGCGGCGCAGATGGAAGGCATTGGCCTCGGGCTCGAAATTGAAGAAGCTCGCCTCGGCCTTTTCGAACTGGCTGGCGGCGGGCAGAACATAGTCCGCCTCGCGCGCGGTCTCGGTCATCGCGATGTCGATCACCACGCTGATATCGAGCGCGCGTAGCGCCTCGCGCATCCGGGCGGTATCGGCGAGCGAATGCACCGGGTTCGAGCTTTCGATGATCATCGCGCGGAAACGGTGCGGATGATCGGTGAGGATCTCCTCGCTGATCGCGTTGCACGGGATGAGGCCCATGATGACGGGAAAGCCGGTGACCGGCGAGCGACGGAAATTGCGCTCGCCTGGGGCGCTCGTGCTACTGGTCTTGCCGCTCGCCCCGCCACCGCCGCCCGAGCCGAGCGGACGGAAGGGGACGAAGGCATAGCTGGTGCCCTTGCGCCCGAACGCGCCGGTCAGGCCGATGATCAGCCGGTGCAGATAGGATCCGAGCGTCGAATGGACGCCCATCTGCATGCCCAGATCCTCCATCGAGGCCAGGGTTTCGGCCGTCGCCATCCGCCACGCCGCAGCGCGCAGCAGCGTTTCGTCGACGCCGCAGACATCGGCGAACGCGCTCACCGGGATGCGCGACAGCGGGTCCAGCACCGGGCCTTTGTTGACGACATGCGCCTGCATCCACTCGCGGTTCTCCAGCCCCTCCTGCACCAGGATCGCGGCGAGCGCGGCTAGACACCAGGCGTCGGTCCCGGGGCGGATCGCGAGATGATAATCGGCCATCGCCGCGGTCTCGCTGCGGCGCGGATCGATCACGATCATCGCGCGGTTCGGGTCTGCGGCGATCTCACGCAGCACCAGCCGCGCGCGCGGGAAGCCGTGCGACTGCCAGGGGTTCTTGCCGATGAACAGCGCGACCTCGGCATGCTCGAAATCATGGTGCATGCCGCAGCCGAACATCCGCGCCTGCACCCAGGCCTCGCCGGTCTTTTCCTGCGCCAGCGCGTTCGAGCGATAGCGCACCCCCAGGGCGGCGAGCGTGCTCTGCGAATAGACGCCGGGCAGGTGGTTCGCCTGCGCGCCGCCGCCATAATAGAGGATGCTCTCGCCGCCATGCGCATCGCGCACCGCCGCCAGCCGGGCCGCGACCTCGGCGATCGCGGTGTCCCAGTCGATCGCTTCGTAGCTGCCGTCGGGCCGCCGGCGCATCGGCGATGAAAGCCGGTCGCGGCCCTGTTGATAGGCGTCCATCCGCTGCGCCTTCTCGCACAGATAGCCCTGGCTGACGGGATGGTTCTTGTCCGCACGGATGCGCGTGATCTTGCCGCCTTCGGTCTGCACCTCCAGCCCGCAATTGAGCGAGCAGATGACGCAGGCGGTGGGTTTCCAGTTCTCGCTCATGTCAGACCTCCTTCTGCGCGGCATAGGCATCGGCAAGCGTGGCGGTGGCGTCGCGACAGGCGCTGAGGATCGCATCCGACAGCGCCGCATCGGGCACGGCGCGTGCGAGCGCGAGCCCGCCCATCGCGAGCGCGGCCAGCGCGAGTTCCTCCGATGGCGGTGACGGACCTTCGGCATCGCCGGTGTCGGTCACGATCTCCGCCAGCAGGCGCTGGAAGGTTTCGCGCAGTTCGGGCGCGCCATGCGCGACCTCGCTCAGCAAGGCCGCCAGTGGGCAGCCATTGGCCGGGTCGTCGCGATGCGCGCGGGAAAGATAGCGGCGTGCGCGCTGCTTGCGGCGCTCGGCGGTGGGCAAGCCCGGCGGCAGCGCGGCGTCGCGCGATCCATGCTCGGCCATCGCCTGTTCGAGCGCGGCGACATCGAGCGCGTCCTTGCTGGGGAAATGGACATAGAAGCCGCCATGGGTCAGCCCGCAATCGCGCATCAGCCGGTGGACGGCATTCCCCGCAAGACCCTCCTCGCGCAGGCGGCGCGCGGCGAGATCGAGGATCATCGCCCGGGTCGCCGCCTTCTGCTCCGCACGCTTCATGACTCGCGCCTCCTCGATCGTTGCTGGACCATTTCACATGACAATTGTCATGTCAATTCGCGAGAGGTCAGCATCGGCGTGCTCCCGCGACGGTGCGCGGCAGCTGCCCTCCACCCGCGCTTGGGCGCGATGGGTGCAGTGGAAGAAATTCAGAAGCCTGGCGGCTGGGTGAGCTGCTCTAGCTGAACAGCCCGCGGATCGCGCGCCAGATTGGAACCGGGGGGCGGCCGGCGAGCACGCGCATCTTGTCCATCAGCGTGGATTTTCCGGCATAGAATCGCGCGATCAGGCCGTCGGGCAGGGTGTAGAAGCGTTCGAGCACGCGGTAACGCTCGTCGGGTCCGGCGGCCTTGAACAGCATCTTGGTGAGCATCCGGTAGAAGCCGTCGGCCTGCCAATGGTCGAGGCTGGTCTTGCGGCTCATCTTGGCGAGCGCCGCGCCCGACAGATCGGGCATGTCGGCGATATGCGCGGCGAGCCGCACCGCATCGGGCAGCGAATAGCCGGTCAGGCCGTGGAACAGCGCCGCGCGCGTCCCCGCCTTGGCGACATCGCCGCCGGTCGATTGCCAGTATCCGCCGAAATCGCCGCCATAGACGACCGGTAGCGCGCCGGTCTCGGTGCGGCTCACCCGCTCGACCTGCCAGCCCTTGGCGTCGGCATAGGCGCTGATCCGGGCGGACAAGGCCTGGGTGTCGAGGTCCGAGGTGTCGCTGTAATAGGTGTCCTCGACGAAGATTTCCATCGGGCTCACCGGCAGGCAATAGACGAAGCGATAGCCGTCCATCTGCTCGACCGTCGCGTCCATCACGATCGGGCGGGTCAGGCCGTGCGGTTCGGACAGGTGCAGCATCTGCCCCATGAATTTCTGCCAGCCGCAGCGCAGATGGCGCACATTGCCGCCGCCGCGGGCATCGATGACGCCGCCCGCCTCGATCCGCGCGCCGTTTTCGAGCACGACATTGGTCTGGCTGGCGGCGAGTGCGCGCACTCCGGTGACGATATTGTGCGCCGGGATCGCTTCGCGCAGATAGGCATCGAACCGGTCGGAGAGGATCGAATAATAGCTTTCTTCCAGCCCGCGCTCGTGCCCCGGGAATTTCACGTCATAGCCGCGCCAGCCATGGCAGACGAGGGGGGCAACCAGCCAGCGATGTTCGCCTGCGACATCGGGGCCGAAGAACGACCAGATATGATTGCCGCCCAGCGTCGCGCTTTCCTCGATCAGCAGCACGTCGAGCTCGGGCCGCTTGCGCCGCAGCGCAAGCGCGATCAGCCCGCCGGCCAGGCCGCCGCCGAGAATCGCGACATCGCATTTGAGTGTCTTGCTGGAGATATTGCGCGGGGATTTCATGTCCTGTCCGCCCTAGCGCAGCGGGCGATGCGATGGAAGGGCGGAAGGCGCGCTTTGCAGCGCAGCCGAAGCACGCTACAGCGGGCGGATGATCGGCTCGTCTTCCATCCTCGTGTCGGCCATTGCCATGACGCTGATCGTCGGCGTGCGCTATCTGCTGACCAGCGGGCTGGTCGCCTGGCTGACGCAGAAGGTGCGGCCGGGGCTCTATTCCGGACTCAAGCCGCAGATCGGGCGGGAAATCCGCTCGTCGCTCTACAGCGCGGCCATCTATGGTATCCCCACCGGCATCGTCGCCTGGGGTTGGCAGAACCGGGGCTGGACCCAGATCTATACCGACTGGAACGCCTGGCCGCTCTGGTATCTCCCGCTGTCGGTGCTGCTCTATCTGTTTGCGCACGACACCTGGTTCTACTGGACGCACCGCTGGATGCACGTGCCGAAATGGTTCCGCATCGCGCATGCGGTGCACCATGACAGCCGCCCGCCGACTGCGTGGGCGGCGATGAGCTTCCACCCGATCGAGGCGCTGACCGGCGCGGTCGTGATCCCCGCGCTCGTGTTCCTGATCCCCATCCACGCCGCGATGCTGGGCCTCGTCCTGTTCATCATGACGCTGATGGGGGTCACAAACCATATGGGCTGGGAGCTGTTTCCGCGCTGGCTGGTTCAGGGGCGGTTAGGCCAGGGGCTGATAACCGCGAGCCATCATCAACTGCACCACGCCCGCTATACCTGCAATTATGGGCTTTATTTCCGCTTCTGGGACAGGCTATGCGGGACCGACAAAGGGCTGGGGGCCTTTCAGGACAGAACGTCGCGACCGCGCGAGGACGCATCGCTGAGCGATGCCACCCGCTCGGCCTGATCCGGAGAAAGACATGGGCAAGCTGTTTTCTACCTGCGCAATCGGTTTCATGGCCTTGGCCATGCTGCCGGGCGCCGCACCGCTGAGCACGGTGGAGATCACGGTCGATCACCTGCGTTCGGCCAAGGGGCTGCTGCAGCTGTGCCTGACCGCGAACGAGAAGAGCTTTCCCGATTGCGATAAGGACAAGAGTGCGTATCGACTGACCGCGCGGGCCAAAGATGGCGTGGCGCGGTTCGAGAACCTGCCCGCCGGGCAGTATGCGCTTGCCATCGTCCATGACGAGAATGGCAACAACAAGCTCGATACCTTTGCCGGGATCCCCAAGGAAGGCATCGGCTTTTCGCGCAACCCCAGCTTCAGCTTCGGCCCTCCGCGCTTTTCGCAGGTCGTGTTCGTCGCACAGGGCAGCGGCACCAGCCAGCGGGTGAAGATCAAATATTATCTGTGAGCCGGACCCCCGGGCGGCCATCGTCCTGTCCGAAATGGTGACAGCGCGTTAACCAAATTGAAGCCCGTCCCCTGCATGCTGGCGCGCGCAAGCCAGCGGGGACCGATCGATGCGCCAGACTGAACCGGCTCAAGACCTGCCGCCCGCCCGGCGGGCCGTTCGGCTGCCTGGATGAGGCACACGCCGATGCCCGTGCCCGATCCGACCCCGACGCATGTCCCGCCGCGCGGCCTCGCCACGCGCCCATGGTTGCTCAAGGGGGTGCTGACCCTGATCGCGATGCTGCTCGTCTTCGCCGCGATATCCTATCAGCGCCCGGTCGCCGAAGGCGGCAACCCCGCTGTGGTCGATTTTCACGCCTTTCATGTGGCGGGCACGCTGGGGCTTCAGGGCCGAGCGGCGGACGGTTATGATGCGCGCAAGATGGCCCGGGCGCAAAAGGCCGCGACCGGGGTCAAGGTGTTCATGCCCTGGACCTATCCGCCGCCCTTCACCCTGTTCGTGACCGGACTGGCGGCATTGCCGCTCGGCCTGGCCTATGGCCTGTTCACGGGACTCACGCTGGCGCTCTACGTCACGGTGCTCCGCCGGATCGCGGGGCCTTTCCTCCCTGGCGTCATCCTCGCCATGATCCCAATTATCGTGCTGACGGTGATGACCGGCCAGAACGGGTTCCTGACCGGCGCCCTGACCGGGTGGTTCCTGCTCGCGCTGCTGGCGCAAAGGTCGGGTGCGGGCGTGCCGCTGGGGCTGATGGTGATCAAGCCGCATCTCGCCGCAGGCCTAGCGCTGCTCGCACTGACGCATCGCCGCTGGCAGACGGTGGCGATCGCGGCCGTCACGGTCGCTGCCGCGCTTCTCGCCGCGACCATCGCCTTTGGCCCCTCGATCTGGATCGCGTTCATCGACGGCGTGCGCGAATCCGGCATGTTCCTGTCGGAGGGGCGCTATCCGATGTACCGCATGATTTCGCCCTATGCGTCCGCCTTCCGCTTCGGCGCGGAACCGGGCCTTGCCTTTGCAATCCAGGGTGCGGGGGCCGTGATCGCCCTGGGGTTGCTGCTGATCGGCTGGTATCGCGCGCTGCCCCCGCGCTGGCTCGCCGCCTCGGCCTGCGCGGCAACCGTGTTCGTCAGCCCCTATGCCTATGATTACGATCTGTGCCTGCTGGGCGTGGCGCTGGCCTTGATCCTGCCCGATCTGCTGGCTCGTACCCGCCCATGGGAGCAGGCCGCGCTGCTGGTGCTGTGCTGGGTCGCGACAGGTTATGGTTTTGTCGCATCCTATCTACCCGATGGTTCGGCGCCTGCCATGAACGGGCAGACGCTCCCGCTGATGGCGCCGCTGGTCGTGGCCCTGATCGCCTGGGTTGTGGTGGCGATGCGACGCAGCATCGCCGATGCAGGCGTTCCAGCGCCGTCGGTCGGCAAGCAGTCTCCGCTGCTGGTTATTTAATGCTCAGAGAAATGACCAAATCGGTTAATTGAGTTAAAATGTAGGATTTGTTCATGAATTGTTCCCTCTGTGAAAGGGAGCAACTCATGAACGCCTATCCCCCACCCGATGCTCGCACCTTCGGCTACCGGCGCGCTTTTGAACTTTATCTGAGGACGGGCAGAGGTCCCGATATCGGCGCGCCGCAGCATCGCCTTGAGCGCAAGTTCAACCCGTATCACGATCCCAACAACGGGCAGTTCACCTTCGCTCCGGGTGGCAAGCGATCGGGTACTGCGCGTCGGTCGCTGCGCGGACGTGCCGCTCCAAACTCCAGTGCACCGGCGGCGCAGCCGCAGCTGACGCTCGCCAATTACAAGCCCAATCCGCGCGCCCGAATTGGCGGAAACCAGCGCCGGCCCAGCTACGACCCGATGACGCTTGAGCAGACCTTTCCAGGTCTGCGTAACGCTCCGGGCGGAGCGATCATCGCGCTTGCCGACAATGCGCTCGACATTACCGGCCCCTCGCGCCGCCTGACGACCGAACTGGCGGATGCCGAGGTGAAGAAGCTGATCGCGCAGATCAAGCAGGTGGATCCCGATTTCCGCTACCAGAGCCTTGGCCCTTCGACGACGTTGGAGGGGCAGATCAACGAGATCCGGAGCCTCAGGATGCACCGAGCGGCGGCGCGCTACAACAAGCTGGGGGATACGGGGCCGCTGCAGGTGGAAGTGCTGAGGCAGATGCAAACGAGCGTTGACCGGGCTTATGACAATGCCATCAAACTATATGATTCTGGGCACCTGCGACCATCGCTTTCGCGTAGCGAGGCGATTGGCAATTACATTGATCGTTCTGTCAAAGCTGAAATGAGCAGGCTGTTTGACCGACATGGCATTGAACACGGAGCCGGCAAGCAGGTGCGAGTTGCTGGTCGCGAATATGATACATCCAGATCGGTTCGAACATATCGTATCCCCGATGTAAGAGTTGGCAGAATGGCCTATGATATGACCACCGAGCGCAAACTTCCTTCCAAACCTCAGATTCGAGGCTTCTTCGGCGCTGACTTTGGAGCTGATTCTACGGTGATTGTGCGTCCTACACGGCTGGGACGAGGCAGTACCTACGCTATTAAGAAGCCAGGAAAATAAGATGCCAGCAATCGGTGATCGCAAAAAGAGCCATTATGTCCCTAAAGACTTGGACTCCATTTATAACTTTTTGGGCTGGATGATGCTCTATGCGCCGGAATTCAGATCAGACACGTTTTCGGCATCTGAACAGGGGATCGATATCACTTTCTTTGGACTCAATGAGGGTTTGAAGCAAGTTCGCAGCCAGATCGGTGAGAAAACATATCTCCAGCTCGTCGAGATGTCGCAGCGGATGCGGGCGCATTTCGAAGCTGACCCCGAAGACAAGAACGGGGAATGCAAAAAGGGCCGCACCTTGATCGAAGACATTAGCGACATCATCGAGTCCAGCCTCGGGCGTACGGCTCCGCGCGGTACCATTTAAGACAGCTCCGATGGTTCGGGAGAGCAATATGTCCAGGCCAGTTCTGCCACTTGATAAGCTTTACATCCCGCAGAGCGTTGGCGATGTCGTGGACCAACTCGGGTCGATGATGCTGTCCGCGCCAAAGTTCAAATCCAGACTGCCTTGGGATTTTGAAGAGGATATCGACACGAACTTCCACCAGCTCAATGAGGGGCTGAAGGTCGTCCGCCGGCAGATCGGTGACGAAACCTATGCCCGGCTGGTCGAGATGTCAGACAGGATGCGCGCGCATTTCGAGGCGGACCCGGACGACAAGACCGAGGACGGCATCAAGGGGCGCGAGTTGATCGACGAGATGACAGAAATCCTCCGCGCCAGCCGCCGGCGCAAGGCTCCGCGTGGCAACGGTTGACCGGGCGTCACGCCAAGCCGTTACCAGATGTCGATGCTGATCGTAATCGGCGGCTTGTCCGGCGCGCCGTGGCAGACATAGGTGATCGCCTTGAGCACCTTGCTCTTCCCGCGATACTCGGGCTTCACGGTCATGCGATCGACCGCCTTGAGCTCGATCAGCCCGCTGATCCGGTCATGCGCGAAATCGAGCGCGACTTCGGTGCCCGCGGGGACATAGCCGACATTCTCCCGCACCTCGGGGCCGCCAAAGCGCTTGGGGAAAAGCCAGATCTTCACCAGTTCGCCGCGCTTGACCAGCGCATCTGCCTGGGCGCGGCTTGTGACGTGCGAAAAGTCCATCGGCTTCGCCTCGGCGTTGGGGGCGGGTGTCGGTGCCGCTGTGCAGACCTGCATGGTGCAGGCCAGCAGAGCGACCAGCAGGACCGACCTTGTATCCACCATGGCAAAGCTTCGCCCCATGTTGCAGCAGCAGTGCTGCAGCACGAAGTCTAGCGCGTGCCCGGAAGCGCAGACAGCCGTTCAAGTGCAGATGCGTCCGCATCGGATCATTCTGTGCGGGCCATTCCTCGCTCCGGCACAGGAAAAGGCCGCCATCGTGTAGAAAGGAAGGCGCTGGCCGCCGCGCCATGCGATCGGCGTCTGGCATACCTGAACAATTGCGGTTAGCAACAGGCCATGGTGCGACCATTCTTCCGATCCCGTCTGCGCGCGTTCCAGGCAATGCTGGGCGATACGCCCGATCCTGGCTTCATCGCGACGCTCGAATATCTGGAGAACCGCGATCTCGACCTGTCGATCCGCATCGGCGGGCTGCTAGCTTTCAACGCGCTGATGACCACCATCGGTACGCACCCCATTTCCGCCAGTCCCGGCGCGCCGCTCAGCCTCGATGCGCCGACCCAGCCGGTGCTGACGTTGCTCAGCCTGGTCGGGCTGCTGCCGCTGGTCTGGTCGAGCATATTGTGCCTGCGCGCACTGCTGCTGGGCGAGGAGTTCGAGACCGAGGGGCTCGAGGAGGGACTGGTCGCCGGACCCGACCCGGATCAGGTGCAAAAGCTGCAACGCCGCCTGTTCGCCGCGTTTATTCACTCGATCGACGCACAGGCGCATTGCCTGCGCCAGTCGGTGATTGCCACGTTCACCGGCGGCGCGCTGACCATTGCGGTCTGGGTCGCGATCCTTTGGGACAAGATGGCCTGAGACGGTGCGTCGCGCCGCAGCGCGGAGCTACCAGGGCAGCTTGGGCAGGCAGGCGATCAGTGCGTCGGCGCGCGGGTCGTCGCCCAGAAAGGCGCGGATATCGGCCAGGATCGCGTCCTTCTCTCGCGGCTCGGTCACCTCGAACGGGCCATGGCCGACATCCATATCCAGCCATACCGTCTCATGCTCGATCGGCCGGGACCCGCGCCGCCAGCGCCGCACCAGCTTGATGCACGACGCGGTGACATCATAGACCTGCAGCATCGGCAGCGCGCCCTGATCGGGCAATTGCAGCAGCAGCGTGCCGACATCGGGGATCGGCCCCTGGTCGATCCCGGTCAGCACCTGACGATAGCTTGGGTCTTCGGGAAAGTTCGGGCCGCCCATATCGTGTCTCCGTGCCGGTCGCTTCAATGGCCCTTGCGCCGGTGGTGGACGAAGGCGAGCAGCAGCACCACCGCGATGATCCCCATCGCGCCGCCCGCGGTCTGCGTGATCTGGGTGATCGCCACGCCCGGGTCGGTCGTCTGCATCGCGCAAGACTGCACCTGCGACACCAGCCACCAGGCCCCGATCAGGATGACGAGTTCGAGCACCACAAGCCCGATAAGCGCACGAGTCGATTTCTTCATGAGACCATCCCCGGAGGGAAGTGTCTCACATTTTCGGCAACCGACAAAGCTCGCGAGAAAGGGCCGGGCGAGCCCCGGTCATGCCAGCCCGGTCAGGCGCAGCCCTCGACATATTCGAGCGTCGGCATGATGCCGACATGCACCAGGCTGACCTTGCCGCCGTCGTCGATCTCGAACCGCAGCCGAGGGTCGCTGCCCGGCTGGGTCAGGTATTTGGCCGGGGCGTCGACATATTTGTGGGGGCTCGCAACGAAGCTGGGGAAGGCCGCCAGGACCTGCGCCTCGGTCGATCCGGGTCCGATGCCCTCGACCAGCTCCGCGGCAGAGCTGTCATCGACCGTGATCCGCCGGACGATCTTCTCCTCAACAATGGCATAGGTGCCCGGCCAGCGCGGCGAGGTGATCGTCAGGCACGCATCCGAGATTTGCGCGCCGCGCGCGGCCCAGTCCGAACCGGCGGGCACC